>NZ_JBTNDR010000042.1:0-30027 GCF_054510895.1 Arthrobacter sp. HLT1-20
CGCCGGCCACCAACAACACCAGCCCCAGCCAAGCACGTCGGAATCAACCTGCCCAAACCAAAAACACCACAAAAACTAGCCAAGTGACTCAACACAGCTTGACAATTTTCGGCGGTTTTGCTTATGCGCACCGTCCGGTGCTGGCCTTGCGCAGCTGTGACTGTGGCGCAAGGCCAGCACCCCCAGCGTGCGCATGGTCAAAGCGGGGCGCCGGGTTCAGCCGTGCATCGGCTTCAGAGGAGTCCCAGCTCGGCAAATGCCGTGGCAATTCCGTGCAGGTGCGGCGGGGCGGCAACCCGGTCAGCCAGGGCCAGCAGTTCAGGGCTGGAGCCCTCAATGGCCACACCAATGCCGGCGTAGGCGATCATTTCCACGTCATTTTGACCATCACCAAACGCTATGGTGTCCGCACGGGCAACGCCTAGCTGCGCAATGGCCGCGGCCACGCCGTCGGCCTTGCTGATGCCACGTTGGAATAGCTCTCCGGCGTGGGGGCCTTCGGCCGCAATGGAATTTCCCACGACGTCGATCCCGCCGCCAATTTCTGCCACGAGCTGGTCCATGGGTACCGGCGATTCAAACACCGAGATCTTCGCGAAGCTGACACTGTTGCCCTGGGTGAGCGTTGTCAATCCAGCCAGGATTGCCGACGATCCGGTGGGCCGGCCGCCCGGGGCGCTGGCAAAGTGCGCTTCTACGTGCGCACGCAGCCGTGCCACGGCAGCCGGTGGGACATAGAGGGCGTCCTGGGCTTCGAGGATGTAGACGGCGTCGTGCTCGTCAAGGGCGGCCAAGGCCCGGGAAGCCAGATCAGCAGGGAAATGTTTATCCACCAGCACCTCGCCCGCCACCTCAACGTAGGCGCCGGCGCTGGCAATTACGCCGTCAAAACCTGCGCCGAGAATGCTCGGCGGCAGCATCGGCAACGGGCGCCCAGTGCTGATCAGCACCTTGTGGCCGGCCGCCCGTGCTGCCCGGACTGCCTGCACATGGGCCTCCGGGACAACCCCGAAGTCTGCATAGGTGCCGTCAACATCGAGGAAGACCGCGTGGATGGTTCTTGTGGCAGTTTTGGAGGTGGCGTTCATGATCAGGGAGTCTACCCGTGCCCCGCCGGGTATGTGGCACCGGTAGGGCGTGCCTGGATTTGACGCGGATCACATTTTGAACGCACACTGGAATCAGAATATGTAACCGGGCATCCGGGCAGGATTCGAGCACTGAGCGTTTTTCGCTGGGTGTTCGGGTCCTTTTTTATTGGCCAAATGCGTGCGGTTTGGCACTCATCAAGGAGAAAAAATGAACGCTGAGGTCCTGGCACCAGTGAAGCTGCCGCTGCAATTCTCGGGCGTGGGGGTGGCGCCCGGCCGGGTGCTGGGGCCTGTGCGCCAGATGCCCAAGCCCGTGCAGGAACCCGCCGCACATGATCCCGCACCCAGTGGTGTGAGCGTTGAAGCTCAGGGTCAGCGCATCAAGGATGCAGCCAACGCCGTTGCGGTTGAGTTGCGAACCCGGGCCGCCGGGGCCGCCAGCGAAGCCAGGGACGTTCTGGAGGCAACGGCGCTCATGGCCGTGGACCCCATGCTGGTCAAGTCAGCCATCAAGCTCCTGGCACAACAAACTCCAGGTGGGGCCAGGTCAGCCGAACGTGCCGTCTGGGAGGCCGGGAGCCAGGTGGCCGAAAAACTTAAGGCCTTGGGTGGCTACATGGCTGAGCGTGCCACGGATGTTTTGGACGTCCGGGCGCGGATCGTCTCGGAGTTGCGTGGGCTGTCCGCCCCCGGCATCCCCGTTTCAGATGCCCCGTTCATTCTGGTTGCCGAGGACCTCGCCCCGGCGGACACCGCCACACTGGACCCGGCCAAGATCATTGCCCTCGTCACCTCCGGCGGCGGTCCGCAGTCACACACAGCCATCCTGGCCCGGGCGCTGGGACTGCCCGCCGTGGTGGCGGCTGCGGGTGTTGATGCGATTGCCGACGGCACAGAGGTCTATGTGGACGGCGCGGCTGGTTCCATCACTGTGGGGCCCGGCGCGGAGCATCAACTGGCCGCTGCCGCATGGGTAAGCCAGTCCTCCGCCCTGCCCACCTTTGGCGGGAACAACACCTTGGCAGACGGGTTCCGGGTCCCGCTGTTGGCCAACGTGGGAACAGGTGCGGATGCGCTCAAGGCGGCACTCGCAGGAGCCGAGGGTGTGGGTTTGCTGCGCACAGAATTCTGCTTCCTGAACCGGGATGAGGAACCACCCGTAGCCGAACAAATCGCGGCCTATGGCGCCGTCCTCGCCGCCTTCCCTGGCAAGAAGGTGGTGATCAGGACGCTCGACGCCGGAGCGGACAAGCCACTGCCGTTCCTGAGCAATGCGGACGAACCCAATCCCGCGCTGGGTGTCCGTGGATACCGCACAGATCTCACCAGCCCGGGTGTCCTAAAGCGTCAGCTGACCGCCATTGCTGCTGCCGAGGCTGCCCACGAATCAGAGGTGTGGGTCATGGCGCCCATGGTTTCAACGCCTGACGAGGCGGTACACTTCGCCTCCCTGTGCGCAGCGGCCGGGCTCAGGACCCCGGGAGTCATGGTGGAGGTCCCGTCGGCAGCGCTGACGGCGGCCGCAGTTTTGCAGCAGGTCAGTTTCGCCTCGCTGGGGACCAACGACCTCACGCAATACGCCATGGCCGCGGACAGGCAGCTGGGCGCCTTGGCCACACTGAACGATCCCTGGCAGCCCGCTGTCCTGCAACTGGTGAAACTGACGGCCGACGGCGCAGCCCTCGCCGGTGCGTCCACCGGGCTGCCCAAGCCTGTGGGTGTCTGTGGTGAGGCAGCGGCTGATCCGGCCCTCGCCGTCGTTCTCGTGGGACTGGGAGTGGGGAGCCTTTCCATGAGTGCCCGCGCGCTGGCCGCAGTCTCCGCCGTACTGGCGACGGTCACGTTGGCCCAGGCCCAGCAATTGGCTGTCACCGCCCTGGCGGCGCCATCCGCCATTACCGCCCGTGCGGCCGTGCGTGCCGGGCTGCCCATTCTGGCTGAGCTGGGCCTCTAAATCCCTTTCTGTGCCCGCAATCCCATCAACCAAGGAGCAACAATGATCGAACGCACCGCCACCATCGCCAGCCGAGTTGGCCTGCATGCCCGCCCGGCGGCCCTCTTCGCCGAAGCCGCCGCTGAGTTTGACCTGGAGATCACGATCTCTCTGGACGGTGAGCCGGCGGACGCCGCCAGCATCTTGTCCCTCATGAGCCTGGGCGCTGCCCACGGCGACGTGGTGGTCCTGCGCGCCGAGGGTCTTGGTGCCGATGAAGCATTGGAGCGTCTGGTGCGGATTCTGGAAACGGACCACGACGCCGGATAAGGCGCGCCCGAGGAGGGCCTTGCTTCCCTCCCCGGGGCACTACCGGGTTCGGGGGTTCTTGGGAAGGGCTCGATACCTTCCAATCGATGCCGCAACACAGACAAGCAGCACGGTCAGCGGAACCACCACCATGAAGATATCCCTGGTGCCTCCGAGGCTCATGAAGAGCAGCGTGATGCCGGCCGCCAGAATTCCGGCCAGGCAGTTAATCAGAAGTGTTCGCTTGTTGCGTTCCATGGTTCCGTCCCCCAGTCCTATGATGTGCACGCTACCATAGCATTGACTGGCAACTGGGAGTAACAATATTGACGAAAAGTTGGTAACGCTATCTAATAACGGTGTGCCAAGTGATAACAGAGCATCCGAAATTGCCGCCCTATTGCAGCTGCAAGCCAGCGCCATGGCTGTGGGGGAGAAATTCCCATCCGTCCGGGCATTGTCGAAGAGCTACAGTGCGAGTCCTGTGACCATCACCCAGGCGATCACCTCCCTGACCGCCCTGGGCATTGTGCGGGCCGAACCCGGACGCGGCACCTATGTTGCCGGTCGAGACTCACCCAGCAATGATGCGCAGGAGCCCGACTACGCCTGGCAGTCCTCAACGCTGGGGCGCTCCAGGGTGGATCCAAACCGCACGGGCCGCACGGGCGGGTATGCAACGGCGGACGACGTCCAGCTTTCCTGGGGCTATCTCTCACCCGAGCTGCAGCCCTTCGATGAACTGCGGACCATTGGGTCCCGCTGTGCAAAGAGCCACCGTGCCTGGACCATGGCTCCGCCCATGGGCCTGCCGGAGCTGCGGGGCGTTTTCGCGGCGGAACTCAACGCCGAACCCGGCGAGGTGCTCATCATGCCCGGGGGCCAGCAGTCGCTGGTGTTTGCCATGCGCACCCTGGCCGATCCCGGATCAACGCTCATCACCGAAAGCCCCAGCTACCCGGGGGCCATCATCGCCGCCCAGGCCGCCGGGCTGGGCATTGCCGCAGTGACGGCCGACGCCCACGGCATCCGCCCGGACCAACTGGCCGACGCACTGGAGCGCACCCGCGCAAAGCTGATCTATCTGCAGCCGTGCTACGCCAACCCCACGGGGGCTGTGCTCAGCGCGGAACGGCGAGTCGAGGTCCTGGCCCTGGCCAAAAAGTATGGTGCCTTCATCATCGAGGACGACTGGGCCAGGCAACTGACGCTGGAGGGGCACGCCCCGCCGCCGCTGTTCACCCAGGACCCGGACGGCCATGTTGTCACCATTGCCACCCTGAGCAAACCGGCGGCCCCCGGGCTGCGCGTGGGCGCCCTGGCCGCCCGCGGCCCTGCCGGGGAACGCCTGCGCACTGCGCGCATTGCCGATGACATGTGTGTGCCGGCGCTGGCCCAGGAAATCTCTTTGGGACTTCTGACGTCCTCTGCGTGGCCGCGTCATATCAAACGCCTGCGCACGGGCCTGCGCGAGCGCCGCGACGCCATGGTCAACGAAGTTCACGCCTCGCTGCCCGGCGCCCGGGTGGTGGATGTGCCCTCCGGAGGCATCCACCTGTGGGTTAAATTGCCCGACGGCGTCAACACCAGTGTGCTGACGGCTGCGGCCCAGGGCGTGGGTGTGTTCATCGGCGACGGAAAGCACTACTTCGTTGACGAGCCCCCGGCCCCTTACGCCCGCCTGTCCTACAGTGCGGCCTCCATAGCCCAAATCCAGGAGGGCGTCCGCCGCCTCGGCGCCCTCCTCTAACCCCGCCCCGCCTGCCGAACGTACAGTTGATGCCGATGTTGTTGTGGCACATCGGCATCAACTGTACGTTCGGCAGGCGGGGCGGAGGGCGCTGCTTAGATGAGGGAGTCCTGCCAGGCGCCATGCAGATCGGCGAAGCGACCGCCGGCGGCCAGCAGTTCGGCGGGGGAGCCGTCTTCCACTATGCGGCCCTCGTGTACCACCAGGACCCTGTCAGCACTGGCCACCGTGGATAGGCGGTGTGCAATGACCAGAGCCGTACGCCCGGCCACGCGCCCGCTCGTTGGGCCACCGGACTGATTTGTTGCGTTGGTGCTGAGCAGCCTGAGTAGGCCCTCCTGCACCAGGCGTTCGGAAGGGATGTCCAGGGACGAGGTGGCCTCGTCCAGGATGAGCACGGCAGGATTGGCCAGAAAAGCACGGGCAAAGGAGATCAGCTGCCGCTGCCCGGCTGACACGCGGCCGCCGCGCTTGTTCACATCGGTGTCGTAACCCTCCGGAAGTGCCCGAATGAACTCGTCGGCGCCCACATCGCGGGCGGCGGCTTCAACCTCCGCACGCGTTGCCGAGGGCCTGCCCAGGGCAATGTTGTCCGCCACGGTGCCACTGAACAGGAACGCCTCCTGCGTCACCATGACAACTGCCCGGCGCAGATCCGTGGTGGAAAGCCGGCGCAAGTCCACGCCGTCGAGCGTCAAGGAACCGGCGGTGACGTCATAGAAACGGGCCAGCAGCTTGGCCAAAGTGGACTTTCCGGCACCCGTTGCGCCCACCACGGCCACCGTTTGGCCGGCCGGGATGTGCAGATCCATGCGAGGCAGGATCACCGGGCCGCTGCCATAGCCAAACTCGGCATTGGTGAAGCGGATCTCGCCGCGGGCTGCAGACAACGGGACCGGGTTGCGCGGTGGCCGGACGGACGGGACCTCCTCGAGCAATCCGGACACCTTTTCCAGGGCTGCCTGAGCCGACTGGAAGGAGTTGTAGAACATGGCCATCTGGCCCAACGGCTGGAAGAAACGCTTGGTGGCCAGGAGCAGGGCCAGCAGGGCGCCCACCTCCAAGGCGCCGTCCAACACGCGGAAGCCCCCCGCGAGGAGCACGGCCGCCACCGCCACATTGCCGATCAGCACCAGCCCCGGCTGGAACACACCATTGAGGTTGATGGAGCGGACGGTGACCTGGCGGTAGTCCTCGGCGAGCTCGTCATACCGAGCGGCGTTGTCCTTCTCGCGGCGGAAAGCCTTCACCGCGCGGATGCCCGTCATGGTCTCGATGAAGTGCACAATGAGCCCGGCCGACACCACCCGGGAGGATCTGTAGGCGGCCTGTGAACGCTTCTGGTACCACCGCGAGAGGGCGAACATGGGGATGGCTGAGGCCAACACCAGCAGCCCCGTGACCCAGTCAAGGGTGAAGATGGAAACGGCCGTGAGCGCCATGAACACCAGTCCCGAGGCGAGGGAGGAGATGCCCGAATCCAGCAGTTCTCGCAACGCCTCCAAGTCCGAGGTTTGCCGGGAGATGATGCGCCCCGACGTGTAGTTCTCGTGGAAATCCATGCTGAGCCGCTGGGTGTGCCGGAACACCTGGATACGCAGATCCAGCAACATGGCCTGACTCAGCCGCGCCGTTGCTGTCAGATAGGCCGAGGTTAGCAGCGAGGCCGCCAAGGCCGCCACCACATAGCCGCCGCCCGTCAACGCCAGCGGCAGCCAGTCGCCGTCACTTTGCGCAGGCAGCGCCGCGTCGATCCCATACGCGATGAGCAGCGGCCCGGCCACCTTTGCTGCCTGCGAGAGCACCACCAACCCCACAGTGATGGCGAACCTGAGCCGGACCGGACGCAGCAGGACACGCAGCAGCCGCACCGAACGGCGCCGCACAGCCCGGCTGTCCTCCCGGCTGAGATCCACCCGGTCTTCGCCGGCAGTGCCCTGCGCCGTGTTGGCGTTTCGTTCTTCGCTTGGCGTGTTCGACGCCGGAGCATGCGTTCCCTTCTTGCCGCGACTCATGCTGTGGTGCCCTGGTCATCGGCCAATTCTTCATCCAGGCCGGTGTCCAGATCCCGGGGTTCCGCATCAAGACTGGCCAGCACATGCCGATAATGGTCGTTGCCTGCCAGTAGTTCTGCGTGGGTACCCACCGCCGTGATGCGTCCGTCTTGGAGCAGCGCTACTCGGTGGGCCATGGCGACAGTTGAGGGGCGGTGGGCCACTATCAACGTGGTGGTTCGCTCCAGCACGTCACCCAACCGCTGGGATACTCGTTCCTCGGTGTTCACATCCAAAGCCGACAGGGGGTCATCCAGAATTAGCACGGCGGGCCTGGCAGCGATGGCGCGGGCCAGGGCAATGCGTTGGCGCTGGCCGCCGGACAGACTCAGGCCTTCCTCACCAATGAGCGTGTCCACGCCGTGGGGGAGCGTGTAGGCGAAACCAGCCTGGGCCACATCCAAGGCTTGTTCCAGGATCTGCTCCGGGGAGAGTCCGGGGTGATCCGCTGCACCCAGCAGAACATTCTCGCGGACCGAATTGGAAAACAAGGTGGTGTCCTCGAACGCCACGGAAACATGGGTGCGCAGTTCCGCCAGCCGCAGTTGGCGGATGTCGGTGCCGTCGAGCAGCACGGCGCCGGAGGTGACATCGAACAGGCGCGGCACCAGGTTCAGCAGGGTACTCTTGCCGCTTCCGGTGACACCCACCAACGCCATGGTCTCCCCGGCCCGCAGCTGCAGGTTCACACCATTGAGTAAACCGGGTGCATCCGCAGGCGTGTCGGGGAAGCGGAAGTGGACGTCACGAAACTCCAGCGCACCGTGCACCTGACCCAAACTGACAGGGTTTTCCGGGTCGGTGATGGTGCTGACGGCATCCATGACCTCAAAATGCCTGTCCAGTGCCGTCTTGGCGGCAAGCGTCATGGACAGCAGAGGTCCCACCGATTCCACCGGGCCAGCCACCACGGCGGCCGTGGCAAAAAACGCCACGAGCGTGCCGACGTCGAGCCTCCCGGCGGACACCAAAACTATGCCGACCACCAAGCCGGCGGCCAAGGCAAGCTCGGGCAACAGCGTGACCACCAGCGAGAATTTAGCAAGGGATTTGGCCTTGTGAATTTCGGTGGCCTGGAGTTCCTGGGCCTGGCCGGAGAAGGAGTCGAGCGCTTCCCGGCCGCGGCCAAACGCCTTGAGCACCCGGATACCATGGACGGATTCCTCCACCACTGTGGCGAGGTCGCCGGCCTGGTCCTGGCTCCTGCGGCTGGCGCGCCCGTACGAGCGGCGAAACGTGTAGCCGAAGATGACGATCGGCACCGCTGCGGCGAGGAAGATCAGGCCCAGCTCCCAGCTCATGCTGAACATCAGTGCCACGCCCAGGGCCACGGTCAGCGCCGTCACCACCAGCATGATGGCTCCGAAAGCCATCCAGCGGCGCATGAAGTTCAGGTCGCTCATGGCACGGCTGAGGAGTTGGCCGGAGCCCCAACGGTCGTGGAATTCCACCGAGAGTTGCTGCAGGTGCCGGTAAAATCCGGTGCGCATTTTTGTTTCCACAGTGGTGGCCGGGACGATCACAAATTGCCGGCGCAGCACCATGAGCCAGGCCTCCAGGAGCCCCAGGACCAGGACTGCACCGGTCCCCACCCACAGCGCGCCCGTCCCGCTGCCGGGGGCCAGCGCCGTGTTGACCAGGACCCGGTAAACCTGCGGGATCGCCAGGGCCACCACACTGGCCGCCAAGGCCGTGAGTAGGCCAAAAATGAGGCGCCACATGATGGGTCTGATGTGCGGGGCCAACCGGCCCAGGGAGGTGAACAGTGAAGTTGATTCGTTAGTCGCCATGCGCTTTGGTGAGTGTCCCGTGCCTAGAATGTGCGTGTTCCGCCAACCCTACGCCAGTGCCGGGGGCGGGTGCACGGCCCGTCCACCAATCCCGCCCGCCGAACGTACAGTTGATGCCGATGTTGCGGCTCAACATCGGCATCAACTGTACGTTCACGAGGCAGCGGCGGAGGGTCAGCGGCGGTTTCCTTTCCCCTTCCGGCGGCAGAGACAGATGATGACGGCCAGCACGGCAGCAGCACCCAGAACCGCCGGGCCGAACCGCCTCGCCAGCACCGGCAGCACGGCAGATCCCAGGTCCAGTTCCGGCGCGGACGCCGGTGTAGGTGTAGGGGGAGCCGGGGCCTGTGCGGCGGCGGGGGACGGGGCTGCCGGGGTCTCCACCGGTTCGGCCACCGCACCGGCCTTGTCGATGACGCACTGGACAAACTGTTCCAGCAACTTATCCGAAATGTCCTGGATGACGCCGCGGCCAAACTGGGCCGGCTTGCCGGTGACGTTCATGTCCGTGGACACATCCACCGTGGTGCCGTCACCGTCAGCCGCAAGCACCGCCGTCACGGTTGCCCCTGCGGTCCCGTTGCCGCGCTTGTCCTTGCCCGTGGCCTGGATCACCACTGTGTGGGTGGACTCGTCGCGGGACACGAATTCACCCGTCCCGGCGTACAACATGGCAATGGGTCCCAGCTTGATCTTGACGGTCCCGGTAAAGGAGTCGCCCTCGACGGACGTCAACGTGGCACCGGGAAAACACGGGGCAATCTCCTCCAGCTGGTTGAAGGAGTGCCAGGTGTCGGCCAGGGAACTGGGGACAGTGAAGTGGTGTTTGAGTTCCATGGAAACCCTAGGCCCCCGCCCGCACAGTGCCCGCCGGTGGCCGCAGGCCTGCCGCGGACATGACGGCCCGCTTGGCAATGATTTGGATCAGGTGGCGCCGGTAGTCGGCGTCGCCATTGAGGTCGCTGGCGGGATCGGTGCCCTCGGCGGCGTGCGCACAGGCGGCTGCAATGGCCTGCTCCGTCAGGGCGCACCCTGCAAGCGCCTGTTCCGTTGCCGCGGCCCGCAGGGGTGTGCTGGCCATGTTGGTCAGGCCCAGCCGGGCCTCGGCAATGACTCCACCCTCAACCCTGACCATGGCGGCCACGGCCACGATGGACCACTGCTGGGCCACCCGGGTGAACTTTTCGTAGTGGGCGCACCAGCCGGTGTACTTGGGCACGCGGATGCTGGTGAGGATCTCACCCTCCTCCACGGCAGTGGTGAAGTAGCCTTCGAAAAAGTCGGCGGCGTCAACAGACCGTTCGCCGCCAGGACCTGTCACCATGAAGGTTGCCCCCGTGGCCAGCACGGGCGCCGGCATGTCGCCTGCCGGATCGGCGTGGACCAGTGCACCCCCAAAGGTGCCGCGGTGCCTGACCTGGGGGTCGGCCACCGTGGCGGCCGCATGCGAAAGCAGCGGCACGTGGGTGGCCAGCAGGGGATCGGTGGCTATGACGTGGTGCGGGGTCATGGCACCTATGGTGAGGAATGCGCCGCTGTCAGTGATGCCGGAGAGGCCAGGGATTCTGCCCAGGTCGATGATCATGGACGGGTCGGCCAGCCTCAGCTTCATGACGGGGATCAGGCTTTGGCCCCCGGCCAGCAGTTTCACATCATCTCCGGCAGAATCGGCGGCGGCCAGCAGGCCCATCGCCTCCTCGAGCGTTGCGGGTGCGGCGTAATCAAAGGCGCTCGGAATCATTGTGTTCCTCCGGTTGTCTTGGCTTCCTGCAGGGCATGCCATACACGCGAGGGTGTGCACGGCATCTTGACGTCCTTCACGCCCAGGTGCCGGATGGCGTCCAGCACCCCATTGACGATGGCGGGGGTGGAGGCGATGGTGCCTGCCTCGCCCACGCCCTTGGCGCCCAGCTGGTTGCTGGTGGCGGGGGTTTCCGTCCGGGCGGTGATGTAGTGCGGCAGATCCGGGGCACTGGGGACCAAATAGTCCACAAACGATCCCGAGACGAGCGTCCCGGCGTCGTCATAGACCGCCTCCTCAAAGAGCGCCTGCGCGATGCCCTGGGCCAGGCCGCCGTGCACCTGCCCCTCCACGATCATAGGATTGACGACGACGCCGATGTCATCCACGCACACATACTTGCGGACCGTAACCTGCCCGGTTTCGGTGTCGACCTCCATGGCCGCCAGGTGGGTGCCGTGCGGGAAGGAGAAGTTCACCGGGTCAAAGGTGGCGTCGGAATCCAGATTGGGCTCCACGCCGTCGGGCATGTTGTGGGCTGAGAACGCAGCAAAGGCAATCTCGCCCAGTGCCGTGGACTGTTCGGTGCCCCGGACGGTGAAGGAGCCGTTGGCGAACTCGAGATCTTCCTCGCTGGCCTCCATCATGTGTGCGGCGATCACCTTGGCCTTCTCAATGACCTTGTCCGCCGCCGCCAGCACCGCCATGCCGCCCACTGTCAGGGAGCGGGAGCCGTAGGTGTCCAGGCCGCGTTGGGAGACCTGCGTGTCACCGTGCAGCACCTCGATGTTCTCAAACGGCACCCCGAGCCTGTCCGCAACCAACTGGCTCCACGCTGTTTCGTGGCCCTGCCCGTGGGCGGAAGAACCGGTCACCACCTCCACCAGACCTGTGGGCAGCACCCGAACCTGGGCGTGTTCCCAGCCGCCGGCCGCGTAGCTCAAAGCACCCAGCACCCGCGACGGCGCCAACCCGCACATTTCCGTGAACGTGGAGATGCCGATGCCGAGCTGGACGGGATCATTGCTGTCCCGGCGTCGCTTTTGCTCGGCCCGCAGCCCCGCATAGTCAAAGAGCTCCACAGCCTTGGCCGTGGCGGCCTCGTAGTTGCCGGTGTCGTACTCCAACCCGGCCACGGTGCTGAACGGGAACTCGGAGTGCTTGATCCAGTTCTTTTCCCGCAGTTCCAGCGGTTCCATGTTGAGCTCTGCGGCTAGCTCATCCATCATCCGCTCGATGGCGAACGTTGCCTCCGGCCGTCCCGCCCCCCGGTAGGCGTCGGTCCAGGCCTTGTTGGTGAAGACGTTGTTGCACTCAAACCGGTACGCCGGGAACTTGTAGATGGAGTTGAACATGAACGCGCCAAGGACCGGGACGCCGGAGGTGACGAGCCCCAGGTAGGCCCCCATGTCCGCGATCAGGTTCACGTCCAAGCCCGTGACAATACCCTCCCTGGTGGCGGAGAGCTTGAGTCGCTGCACCTGCGCGCGCCCATGGTGCGCCACCTGCAGGGATTCACTGCGGGTCTCGGTGTATTTGCAGGGCTTGCCCATGCGCCGGGCCGCCACCACCGTGATGACCTCCTCCGGTGTGACCTGCAGTTTGCCGCCAAAACCGCCACCCACATCCGGGGCAATGACCCGAAGCTTGCTTTCCGGGATGCCCAGCGTCAACGCCAGCATCAGGCGCAGGATGTGCGGAATCTGTGTGGCGCTCCACAGGGTGAGCTGCTCTCCCGTGGGGTCAACCACCATGGAACGCGGTTCCATGAAGGCCGGGATGAGGCGCTGTTGGTAGAAGGTGCGCTCAATCAGCACCTCCGCAGTGGCCAGCGCGTCGGCGACGGAGGTGCCGGTGCCGGCCTCGGCCGAATCGAACACCCACGTAGCCGATTTGTTGGATTCCAACGAGGTGTGCGCCAGGACTTTGTCCGTGAAGGCCTCCTCGAGGTCCATGACCACGGGCAGTTCGTCATAGTCCACATCGACGAGTTCGACGGCGTCGCGCGCGGCTGCCGCGCTGCGGGCAATCACCACGGCGACGATCTCACCGGCAAAAGCCACCTCGTCGACAGCGATGGCCGGGTGGGCGGGCGCTTTCTGATCCGGTGTGACGGGCCAGGCGTTGGGCAGGCTGCCTTGTTCAGCGGCAATGTCCGCACCCGTCAGCACCTCAAAGACGCCGGGGGAGGCCTTGGCCGCCGAGACGTCAATTGCCGTTATTATGGCGTGCGCGTAGGGACTGCGGACCATGGCCAGGTGCGCCATGCCCGGGAGCACCATGTTGTCTGTGTACCGGGAGCGGCCGGTGATCAGGCGGGCGTCCTCCTTGCGGAGCCGGGCCTTGCCCACCTCTGCGCGGCCGGTATCGGCGGTGGCGGTCATGACACACCCGCCGTTGCTGAGCTGCTTGTTGAGCTGCTTGTTGAGTCAGCCCTCAAGCCGTCCGCCACGGAAACCCCTGAATCGCCGTACTCCACGCCGTCGGCCACGCTCTTGACGGCCGCCACAATGTTTTGGTAGCCGGTGCACCGGCACAGGTTCCCCTCCAGGCCCTCCCGGATTTCCGTTTCGGTGGGGTGCGGGTTCTCCTTCAACAGCGACGCAGACTGCATGATCATGCCGGGGGTGCAGAAGCCACACTGCAGCGCATGGCACTGGTGGAACGCCTCCTGCAGCGGGGCGAGCTTGCCGTCCTGCGCCATGCCCTCAATGGTGGTGACCTGATGCCCGTCCGCCTGCACGGCAAACATGGTGCACGATTTCACGCTCACGCCGTCGAGGTGGACTGTGCAGGCCCCACAGTTGGTGGTGTCGCAACCAATCAGGGTGCCCGTCTTGCCCAGCCGTTCGCGCAGGTACTGGACTAGCAAAAGTCTTGGTTCAACGCTGTCCGTGTAGGTGACGCCGTCAACGTCGACGGTGATGGATGTGGAACTCGCCATTGAGATCTCCTTATTCCTGTGGAGATCAAGCGGCAGCCCGACTCCAGCCCGTGATGTGAACTACGTTACATGACGCGGGGCCAGAAAGTTAGGGCACTTTGTAGCTGATCCTGTGCTAACTGATCCCCGGTGTTTCTTCGTGGGCGGCATCAGCGAGCGGTACGTGGTGGATTCGCTCCGCCAGATGACTCAGCCGCCCGCCCTGCCCGCCCCAGCGCAGCGAAATGATTTCCGCGGCAATGGACACGGCCGTTTCCTCCGGCGTACGCGAACCCAGATCCAGTCCGATGGGGCTGGAAAGCCCAGAAAGCTCGACGTCGGTCAACCCCGCCTCACGCAGCCGGTCCATGCGGTCCTGGTGTGTGCTTCGCGAGCCCATGGCCCCCACGTAGGCAACGTCCTGGCGCAGCGCCACCTCCAGCAGCGGCACATCAAACTTGGGGTCGTGGGTCAGCACGCAGATCACGGTCCGCGGATCCACCAACCCGGCGTCGATCTGTTCCCTGAGATACCTGTGCGGCCATTCCACCACCACCTCGTCAGCCACCGGGAACCGGGCTTTGGTGGCAAACACGGCCCGGGCATCGCACACCGTCACCCGGTAGCCCAGGAAACTGCCCTGCCTGGCCACGGCCGCGGCAAAGTCAATGGCGCCAAACACCAGCATGCGCGGCTGCGGGGCAAAGCTGGCCACAAACAAGCGCATCCCGTCGCCGCGCCGCTCCCCGTCCGGGCCGTACATGAGCGTGGTGTTGCGCCCGGCCGCCAGCAGGCCCAGGGCGTCATCGCTCACCGCCGCATCCGCCCGGGCGCTGCCCAATGTGCCCTCAAAACCGTCGGGGCGGATCACCAGGTGCCGGCCCAGCCACGCCGGGTCCGGGTGCTCAATGACTGTGGCAATGGCCACGGGGTTCCCGGCAGCTACGTCGGCGGCCATCCCCGGCAGCTGCGGAAACGTCTGCCGTGAGACAGCCTCCACGAAGACGTCAATGATGCCCCCGCACGTCAGGCCCACCTCAAAGGCGTCGTCGTCACTGATGCCGTAGCGCTGCAGCACGGGGGAGCCGTGGGCAACCACGTCCGTGGCGAGCTGGTACAGGGCGCCCTCCACACAACCGCCCGAGACCGATCCCACCGCCCGGCCATCGGCGTCGACCATCATGGAGGCGCCGGCTGGCCGCGGGGCCGACCGGAAGGTGCGCACCACAGTGCCCAGGCCCACCGTCTGCCCGGCTTCCACGGCGTCCACTAAATCCTTCAACACTTCACGCATTGCCCATCACACCCAACAACTCCTCGAAACTCGCCAATGAGTGGCCTGGCACAAAGTCATCAACGTGCGGGCGGACAGCCATGATTCCCTGCTGCACGGGTTCGTAGCCTGCTTTGCCCCGGTGCGGATTGGCCCAGATGATGCGCCGGGCCACGTGCTGCAGGCGCTCCACCTGCCGGCCCAACAAGGCCGGGTCCCCGCGTTCCCAGCCGTCACTTGCCACCACTACGACGGCGGACCTCGCCACCGCGCGCTGCCCCCACCTGTCGTTGAACGCCCGCAGGGCCTCGCCCAGCCGGGTGCCGCCGGACCAGTCGGGCACGGTGCGCCCCGCCAGGGCGAGGGCCTCATCGGCGTCTTTCAGTTTGAGCGCCGCGGTGACCCGGGTGAGGCGGGTGCCCAGGGTGAACACCTCAACGTGGTGCGGGGCGGCCGCCACCACGCGGTGGGCCAGCCGCAGCAGGCTGTCGGCGTAGGGTGCCATGGAGCCGGAAACATCAATCAGCCACACAATGCGTCGCGGCTTGCGGGGTGCCTTCGCGCGCTTGAGCGGACCGGGCTCGCCGCCACGGCGCAACTGCTGGCGCAAGGTGCGGACCCTGTCGATGTCACCGCGGCGGTCAAGGCGCCGGCGCCGGGTCTGGCGGCTGGGCAGGGCCACCGGCAACTCGCCGAACACGCGGTTCAGCAGGGCGCGCTCGCTGGGGTCCAGGGTGGCCACGTCGCGGTGGCGCAGCAGTTCGCGCCGGCTGGCCAAGGCCCGCAGCGCTTCCCCGTCACCGTCCTGACCGGTGGCGCCGTCGTCCAAGGCGGCAGCCTTGACGGTGGTGGCCTGCTGATCCTGCGCCGTCGTGGCCCTGTGGCCCGGGGCAAACCAGGCCTCAAAGGTTCGCTGGTAGCTGTCCAGGTCCTCGGGCGCGGCGCACAGGGTGGCCCGGCCAGCCCAAAAAACGTCGTTCCTGCTTTCCATGCCCAGCCGCGACACGGCGTCAATGAAGCTGCGTGAACGGTCGGCGGTCACCTTGACCCCAGCTGCCCGAACGGCAGCGGCGAACGCCAGCAGGATTTCCTCGGCAGGGTGCGCGGCTGCGGCGGCCGCCGCCTGCGCCTGAACCGTCGCCATGGCTCAGCCCAGCATCCGGGCCAGCGCGGAGGAGACACGCGCGGTGTCTTCACGGTACTTGCACAGCGCACCAATGCTCGCCGCCGCAGAGGCCAGGTCCAGCTCCGGGCTACCCAACAGGTGCAGTGCCCGCGCCCAATCCAGAGTCTCCGCAACGCCCGGTGGCTTCATGACGTCCTCGGTGGCGCGGATTTGCTGGACGGCCCGGACCACCTGCTCGGCCAACAGTGCCGGCACCTCGGGAAGCCGGGTGCGCACAATCTCCACCTCACGGGCCAGCCCGGGGTGGTCGATCCAGTGGTACAGGCAGCGGCGCTTGAGGGCGTCGTGCAGATCCCGGGTCCGGTTGGAGGTCAACACCACAATGGGCGGGGTCGCGGCCGTCACGGTGCCAAACTCCGGGATGGAAACCTGGTAGGTGGAGAGCACCTCCAACAGGAACGCCTCAAATTCGTCATCGGCGCGGTCAATCTCATCGATCAGCAGCACGGCGGGGCTTTGCTGGAGGGCCTTCAGGACGGGCCGGGCCAGCAGAAAACGCTCGTCATACAGGGAGTTTTCCAGCGCCGCGGCACTCAGATTTCCGCCGCCGGCCTCCACACTGCGCAGGTGCAGGATCTGGGCCGTAAAGTCCCAGTCATACAGGGCCTGAGAGGCGTCGATCCCCTCGTAGCACTGCAACCGGATCAGCGGGAGCTTGAACGCTTCCGCCATCGCCTCCGCCATCGACGTCTTCCCGGTGCCGGGCTCGCCCTCCAGCAGCAGGGGGCGTGCCATGGCCAGGGCAAGGTAGCCCACCGTGGCCAGCCCGTCGTCGGCCAAATATCCGGTTGAGGCCAGCGCAGCGGCGAGTTCGGCCGGCGAGGCAGGGGCTGCAGCTAAGGCAGGTGTCGAAACGGAGGAAGCGGACGTCGTCGTCATGGCACCAGCATAGAACCCTTTCGTCAACGCTCGCGCAGCAATGGGGCGTTTTCCATCAACCCTCTCGCAGCAATGGTCACTTTTTCGGGAACCCTCTCGCCGCGGGCCCCAGCGATGGCGGCGAATTTGCCAAATGCGCCGCTGCCGCGCCGAACCATGCGGCGACTGCGCAGATCACGCCCCCATGAATCGATTTTGAGGGCGTGATCTGCACAGTCACGGGCGAATTGCGGCACCACCCTTACCCGCGCAGGGAAACCAGGCTGGGCATCTCTGCCAAGGGAACCGTGACCGGGGCTCCGGCCTCGACGGACACCACAGTGTCCCTGACCTTCAGCTGGAGGGGCGTGCCGGCGTCGTACGTGAACGTGATTCCGGCATGGGTGAGTGAGACGCCCAACAGTCCGCCGCGGATCTTCAGTTTGAAGTCCAGGCTGTCCCAATCGGCGGGCAGGCGGGGGTCGAAGTTGAGCATGAGGCCTTGGTCGCGCATGCCGGCAAAACCAGACACGAGCGAGCTCCAGATGCCGCCGGTGGAGGCGATGTGGACGCCGTCGATCGTGTTGTTGTGCGAGTTGTCCAGGTCAATGAACAAGGCTTCTGTGAAGTGGGCCATGGCCTGCACCGGGTGGCCCACCTCGGCGGCCATAATGCCCTGCACGCAGGCCGACAGGGTGGAGTCGCCGGTGGTGATGGGGTCGTAGAAATCAAAGGCGCGGCGCTTCTCCTCTGCCGTGAAATCCTGCCACTGCAGGAACATCGCCAGCACCGTGTCCGCCTGCTTGAGCACCTGGTGGCGGTAGATGACTAGGGGGTGGAAGTGCAGCAGCAGCGGGTACTTCTCGCGTGGAGTGTCCCAGTCCCACGCCTCCAGCGTCATGAAGTCATTGTCCTGGGAGTAGATGTTGAACTCCCGGGAAAAGGGCAGGTGCATGCGGTCGGCAGCCTCGCGCCACACGGTCCGCTCCTCGTCGGTGACCCCGGGATGTGGGCAGGCTGCGGCTGCACGCAGATTGAAGCGGGCCATGACGTTCGTGTAAAGGTTGTCGTTGACCACGGCCGTGTACTCGTCCGGGCCTGTCACGCCGTGAATGTGGAAGGAGCCATCGGCGCCAAAGAAGCCCAGCGACACCCACATGCGTGCCGTCTCCACGAGCAGGTCAGCGCCCTGGTGGTCGCGGAAGTCGGCATCGGCGCTGGCCCACGCGTACCGGTTGGCTGCAAAAGCCACGGCTGCGGCAATGTGGAACTGCGCCGTGCCCGCGGCATAGTACGCGCTGGACTCCAGCCCGTTGATGGTCCGCCAGGGGAACAGGGCGCCGTCAACACTCAGCTCCGCGGCCCGCTCCTTAGCCAGCGGCAACAGATCGTGCCGGAACTGCAGGACTGCACGGGCCGCTGCCGGATTGTTGTACGTCAGGTAGGGAAGCAGGTAGATTTCCTGGTCCCAGAAGTAGTGCCCCTCGTAGCCGGAACCGGAGACCCCCTTGGCCGGGATGCCCGCCACATCCGCACGGGCCGTCGCGGCGGCAAGCTGGAACAGATTCCACCGCACCGCCTGCTGCAGTTCCGGCATTGCGCCCACCACGATGTCGCTCGTGGCCCAGTACTGGGCGTAGTGGGCGGTGCTGTCGGCAAAAATCTCCGGCACGGGGCGCAGCTCGGCGGCAGCCACGGCACGCACATCCGTGTCGGCACCCTTATCCGCCACCGCGTAGCTCACTGATTTCTCCAGCGTGAGCGTCTCCCCGGCGGGGACGGCCACCAGGTACCGGACGGTGCTGAGGTCCTGGTCCACCGCTGTCTCCGCGGGCGGCTCCTGCGTGGAAAGGACATGGTCGACGGCGACCCCCACCCTTTGGTGCGATTCGGCAGTTTGCCAGGACATGCGCAGGGAACCGTCGGCACCGTCCAATTCCAGCGGCAGCAAAACCCGGCCGGCATGGCGGCCCGAGCGGCGCGGGTCCGAGATGGTCTGGTCTTCCACGGGCTGGTCCTGCCGGTTCACCAAGGTGGAGGTGATGTTTGCGGTGATGTCCCGGTCGCTGCTCAGGGACAGAGTCAGCCCCAGGTTGCTGCGCACCGCAAAGCCCACGGCCCGCCGCTCCGTGGTGGTGACCACGGCGCCGGAGCGGCATGCCCAGGTGACAACCGTGGTGTAGATGCCGGTGGCGAAGTCCACTGTACGCCGGTACGCCTGAACAGTGGAACCGTCCAGGGTGAGTTCCTCCCCGTCAATGACCACGGTGAAGTTGTTGGCGTCCGGCACATAGAGGATGCGTTGGCCTGTGCGGGCAAAACCAAACGCATTTTCGGCGTGCTTGATCTCCCAGGTTTCGTGGAAGCCGTTGATGAACGTTCCGGGCAGTTCGGTGTCCGCGGGCGCGAAATGTGCGCCGCGGATGCCCAGATGACCATTGCCAATGCTGAAGTTGGTCTCCAAGGCACCCACCTGTCCGGGGGCGTGCATTGTTTCCAGCAGCTTCCACGGGTCAGCGGGGAAACGGGTTCGATCTGATGAAATCAGTGCCATAACGGTTGGCGATCCTTGGTTCTAGAGGTGGCGGATATGAGCATCCGGTAGAAAGGTGGTGCTGCGGCAACCGTGGCGGGACGGAGCCGCCGGTGCGGCCTTGCTCAGGAGTGGAGTGTCACAACAAGTCGGCGAGGTCATCCAC
This sequence comes from Arthrobacter sp. HLT1-20, assembly GCF_054510895.1. Taxonomy (NCBI): domain Bacteria; kingdom Bacillati; phylum Actinomycetota; class Actinomycetes; order Micrococcales; family Micrococcaceae; genus Arthrobacter; species Arthrobacter sp. HLT1-20. The sequence continues at coordinate 19,608 of NZ_JBTNDR010000042.1, forward strand.
CACATAGCTGGCTCCGGCGTCGAGCAGGGTTTGGGCGCCGGCTCCGCGGTTGACGCCGATGACCGAATGGAAGTCGCCAGCCGCCCCGGCCTGCACACCCGAGACGGCGTCCTCCACCACGATGCACGTATTGGCGGGCAATCCCAGCAGCCCAGCGGCATAGCTGTAGGTTGCGTGGTGGGGCTTGCCCGGCAGGTGCTTGGCGTTGGCCACCACCCCATCGACCACGATGGCGAAATGCTTCTCCAACCCGGCCGCCTTGAGCACTGCCGGGGCATTCCTGGAGGAAGAGACGACGGCGAGGATCAGGCCGCGTGCCTCGGCTTCGGCGATGAAGCGCACAGACCCCGGGTAGGGGACCACGCCGCGGGAGGCGACGATGTGGTTGAACACCTTGTTTTTCCGGTTACCCAAGCCGTGGACGGTATCCAGCGACGGGTCATCGGCCAGCCCGCCCTCAGGCAGCGTAATGCTGCGTGAGGCAAGGAAATCACGGACCCCGTCAAAACGGGGTTTGCCGTCAATGTGTTCAAAGTAGTCACCGCCGCTGTAGTGCGCCGTGGAGCCAATCTGGGCCAAATAGCCGTCAAACAGTTCCTTCCATGCGGTTTCGTGGACTTCGGCGGTGGGTGTCAGCACCCCGTCCAGGTCAAAAAGAACTGCCTTGGCGCCGCACCAGGGGTCGCGCGGTGAATTTACGTGCACGGTGTGTCCTTTCAGACGCGTGGGGGGTGGCTTGGGGCTGATTCACCGCTTGCGCCGGGTGCTCTTGCGGGTGAGCAAGGTGGTGGGCAGCAGGTGATTTGCCGGTTCAAAGTTGGCATCAGGGTTTTGCAGCCGTTCCTCGAGCAGGTTCGCCGCAAAGGCGCCTTGATCGGCAACGGGCTGCTGCACAGTGCTCAGCCCCATGAACTTGCTCATGGGGTGTTCGTCCAGCCCGATGATTGAAACGTGCTTTGGTGCTGAGAGACCATGCTCGCGCAGCGCCGTCATGGCGCCGAACGCGGTTTCGTCGCAGCCGGCAAAAATGGCGCTCGGAAGGCGGCGGTTCTCAATGAGTTCATTCATGGCCTGCTGCCCGCGCTCAATGCTGGATCCGGCGTCAACCATCAAGTCCGGGTCCACCATGAGGTGATTGTCGGCAAGTGCCAATTCAAAGCCGTGCCGCCGTTCGGTGGCGGTCAGCACCGAACGGCTGCCTTTATCCCGATCGGACAGAATGGCCAGGTCCCAATGGCCCAGGTCCAGGAGGTGTTCGGTGGCTGCGCGGGCTGCCGCGACATTGTCGATGCCCACGTTGTCCCAAGGGACATTGTGCATGCCCACACTGACCACGGCCAGGTTCGATGCGGCCAGGGCCTCGATTTCCGCATCCGATAACTCAATATTGAGCAACAGCACGCCGTCCACCTTCTGCGCCAAGGCCGCAAGGTCCCCAAAGAGGCGTTGATGCACGGCCGGGCTGTTGCGCAGGCTGATGATCATGGTGTCGTGTCCGCTGGCGGCAAACACCTCCTCCGCCGATTCCACGGCATGGGCAAAGAACCAGGCGGTGGTGGTGGGGGCGATGATGGCGATGGAGCCGGTGTTCCCGCCAGCCAGGCGGGAGGCCGCGGACGAGGCCACGTACCCGAGCTTTACCGCTGCATCAGCGACCTTTGTTTGGGATGTTTCGGACACGTTGGGGAGCCCCCTCAGCGCCCGTGAAACCGTGCAGATCGACAATCCGGACAGCATGGCGACATCCTGGATGGTGGCACGGTGGAGCTTACCCATCTAACACGGCCTCAGCCCTTTCCTTCTTCAGACACAGTGGTCAATATGTGGTTCCAAGTAGTGCTCGCAGGCTATGTCTTACAACCTCATGCAGGCGAGATCGCCAGGGTGTTGACTTGGGGCTGCAACTGCACGGGAAAGGGCATGGACTAGGGGTAATCTCGCACTCACGACAATCAGTGTAAGCGCTTATAATTGCAGATTGCAATGCAGTCCCGGGGGTGGATTATTCGGTGGGGCAGAATGGGCGCTCCGCATCAATCCATGGCGGGAACCCAGCACCCATGGAATAGTCGGCCATGAGACTAACTCTTACGGGCGGTGTAGCCACCAGCCGCCCTTAGTTCGCCCAGAAAGGATAGTCGGTGTAGCCGGCTGCGCCCTCGGTGTAGAAGGTGCTGTGGTCCGGTTCGTTCAACGGAAGGTCCTCGGCCCAGCGCCGGACCAGGTCAGGGTTGGCCAGGGCGGGACGGCCCACCACGACGGCGTCGCCCCAGTGGGCGGTGGCCCGCGCGTCGGCGAGGGTTGTGACAGTTTCGAAGCCCGTGTTCAGCAGGACGGGGCCGCCAAACCGGGTGCGCAGAGTCTGGACCAGGTGGCCCGACGGGTCGTTGTGCAAAATGCTTAGTCCGGCCAGTCCAAGTGGTGCAATGCCAGCCACAAGTGCCGTGTAGGTGGCCTCGGTCTGGGCTGTGTCCGGCTCGAGCGCGCCCTGGATATTGTGCTCGGGGGAGATGCGCAACCATGTCTTTTCGGCGCCGATGGCCTCCGCCACAGCCCTGACGGTTTCGACGACGAAGCGGGCGCGGTTCTCCGGGTTGCCGCCGTAGGCGTCGCTGCGCTGGTTGGAGCTCGGGGCCAGGAATTCGTGGAGGAGGTATCCGTTGGCGCCGTGGAGTTCCACACCGTCAAAACCGGCGGCCATGGCGTTGCGGGAACCCTGGACGAACTCCTCGGTGACACCGGGCAGCTGGGCCGTCTCCAGCGCGTGCGGAACCGGGTAGGGCGCCTTGCCTTGGTAGGTGCGCGTGACGCCGTCGATCGCGATGGCGCTGGGGGCCACCACCTGATGCCCGCCGTTCGTGTCAGGGTGCGTGACGCGCCCTGAGTGCATGATCTGGGCGATGATGCGCCCGCCGTCAGCGTGCACGGCGTCGGTGACACGCTTCCAGCCCGCGATCTGCTCATAGCTCACCAGGCCGGGCTGGCGGACAAACGCCTGGCCCGCGAAGCTCGGGTAGACACCCTCGCTGGTGAGCAGACCCATGGAGGCGCGCTGGCGGTAATACTCCACCACAAGGTCCCCAGGCACCCCGTCACGGCCGGAACGCGAACGCGTCAGCGGGGCCATGACCAGCCGGTTGGGAAGTTCGAGGCCGCCGAAGGTGACAGGGGAAAACAGTTTCAAGGGCATCTCCAAAGTTTTGTTGGGGGGCGTACCCTTGCGGCAACCCGCTGTGCCCGCCATATTATTCCTGACGCCGGCGTTTTGCTGCCCGGGGTGTCATGATCCATGGCGGGCCCACCCCTGTCACGGGGGATTAGTGAGGCGGTTCTGCCAGGAGGTGAAGGTCGGCGGGGGTGTCGACGTCGGCGCCGTTGCTGAAGCGGCTGAAATCCACCAAGTCCACCGCCTCGGCGTGGGCAGCGAGATACGCCCGGGCGCCGGAATCTCCCGCGGCCAGGGCGGCGGCGGCAGCGGTGTGTTCGGCAGAGAATAGTACCGGGTGGCCGCGCCGCAAGGCACCCTTGCCAGGCTCCACATGGGGTGAACGGAACGCCGCGGCGGTAATCCGGCCGGGCCGGTGCAGGGCCAGCAGGATTTCAATCATCCCGAGATTTATGCCCGGTTGGTCCACGAGCGCCACCAAGACCTGACCTTGGCCGGCGGCGGCAATCCCGGCTGCAAACGAGGAGCTCATGCCGTCACGCCAGCGCGGATTCTCCACGAAACGGCACCCTGGTGGCATGGGCGTGGCCCGGACATCCGCAGCCCCCGCGCCGATCACCACTACTACCTCGGAGCAGCCGCCGCGAAGCAGGGATGTGGCGGCATGGTTGACCAGTGTGGTGCCCCGAAAGGGTAACAGCGCCTTGGGGCCGCGGCCCAGCCGAGTTCCGGCACCTGCCGCCAGCAGGACCGCCGTGGTGAGTGTCATGGCTCAACCATAGCGAGCCGCACACCGTGCGCCTAAGCGGAGGACCCAGCGGAGGACCCAGCGGAGGAGCGTCCCAGCCGGTCCAGCATCAGGGCCAGAGCGGGCCAGACGTTGCGGCCCTGAACCGTGCGGGCATGGGCGCGCATCCGCAGCCCGGGGTTGCTCAGCGGCAGGATTGAAACTCCGGGACGTACCGGCCGGTCCAGTGGCAGCAGACCCACGCCGAGTCCGGCCACGATCAGGTCCTCCACCAGGTCAAGGCTGTCTGACTGGTGGCGCAGGGCGGGTTCGAATCCTGACAGGGAAGCGATGGTGCGCAGAACTATCTCGTCAGCCTGGTTACGCGAGTTCCCAATCCAGTCGTGGTTGCGGAAGGCAGCGAACACATCCGCCGCATCGGCCCCGGCGGATGACCGCCCCGCATCCGCTGTAGGTACGCCCAGTCCCCACGGTGCCGACCACAGTGGGAGCGTGTCGATGCCTGGCCCGGCATGGTCCGGCGCCAGGTTGTAGTCATAGGTGAGTGCCAAATCGATCTGGTCCATGGCCAGCTTCTTGAACGCCTCGCCGGGTTCGTGCTCCAACACCACCATCTCCAACGCGGGGTGCTCCTGTGCCAGCTCATGGATGATCGGCATGAGCGTTCTGCGGATGGCCGTGGCAAATCCGGCGATCCGCAATGTTCCGGACGGTTCCGCCGACGGGTCCAGGTCCAGCCGGGCGGCGTCGACGGCGGCCAGGATGACCCGGGCGTGGTCGGCCAGCCGCCGCCCCGCCGGGGTCAGCCGCACTCCGCGGCCGTCCGGTTCAAGCAACTGCGCACCCGTGTCCTGGGCCAGCATCGCGATCTGCTGCGAGACGGTCGACGTCGTTGCCCCCAAGAGTTCGGCCACCGCACGCATGGAGCCCAGCCGGGAAAGTTCAAAGAGGTATTGCAGGCGTCGGGTTTCCATGGCCACCATTGTCCACGATTCTTGAACAATATGTTCAAGTTTCTCACGTGGACGCGGACGGATGGTATCGGGTGTACTGGTTTCATGATGTCCCCACAGGCCCAAAACACCGCAGGCACCGGCACCCTCATGGCCTTTGCCGCCATGTGCTGCGTCCAATTGGGCCTTGCCGCCTCCGTGGGGCTGACCGGCCAGCTCGGCGCCGAGGGCGTGGGGTGGCTGCGCCTAGCCTGGGCGGCCGTCATCATCGTGGCGCTAGCCCGGCCGTGGCGCCACCGCTTCAGTCGCCGGTCTCTGCTCATGTGCGCACTGCTGGGACTTGCGACGGCGGGCATGACTCTGTGCTTCATGCTCGCCATTGAAACCATCCCCCTGGGCACCGCCAGCGCCCTGGAATTCCTGGGTCCGCTGTCCATCGCCGTCTTCCAAGGCCGGGGCGCGGCCCGCTGGTGGGCGTTGTCCGCCGCAGCCGGCGTGCTCTGCCTGACCGAGCCATGGCACGGCGGAGCAAACCTCGCCGGGGTCCTGTTTGCCCTGGGCGCGGCCGCCTGCTGGGCGGTTTATGTGCTGCTCACCCAGCGCGCGGGCGATTCCGTCCACGGCCTCAACGCCCTTGCCATCTCACTGCCGGTGGCCGCGGTGGCAGCAACCTTCGTCGTGGGGCCGGCCACCATAGCCCAGCTCGACTGGCAGCTTCTTTTGATCGGATTCGCGCTTGCGCTCTTGCTCCCGGTCATCCCCTTCAGCCTGGAACTGTTGGCCCTGCGCCGGCTGACGGCCGCGGCCTTCGGCACGCTCATGTGCCTGGAACCGGCCATTGCCCTGTTGGTGGGCTTGACAGTGTTGGGCCAGGTCCCGCGCCCAGCAGCCCTCGCTGGCATTGTGCTGGTCATCGCCGCGGGAATCGGGGCCACCCGCACAGGTAGCCGCACGAAGTACGACGGCGCAGGTCGTCCCGGGCGCGTGGGCGACGGGCGCCGTCGTGCATCAGGGGGAAGGGATGTCCCCAACCCCCGTGTAGGTGCCGTGGGTGGGGCTGCCCGCAACTTGGTAGCTGTGCAACGCGAGGCCGCCGGGAGTGGTGCTGCTGCTGAGCAGGCGCAGGCCGGCCGGGGCGCCGCCGTCGGGGAAGAGGCGGCGGCCGCTGCCCACCACCACCGGGGCAATGGCCAGACGGATTTCGTCGATCAGCCCTGCGGCAAGCAGTGACTGAGCCAGGGTGGTGCTGCCGTGAATCTGAAGTTCGCGCCCTGGCCGGGCCTTGAGCTCCTTGAGCTGCCTGCCGATGTCCCCGGACAGGACGGTGGTGGGATTCCACGATCCTTCCTTCAGGGTGTTGGATGCGAGGTACTTGGGTAGGCCGTTCATGAGCGCGGTGAAGGGGTCTTCGGGGTCGGTGATCTGCGGCCAATCCCGGGCGAAGGCGTCATAGGTTCGCCGGCCCAGCAGGAGGGCGTCGGCCTGATGGAGCCACTGCACGGCCTGGTCAATGAAGGCCTGATCCATGTGTGGCACAAACCAGCCGCCACCGGAGAAGCCGCCGCTCGTGTCCTCCTCGGGGGAGCCGGGGCCCTGTGACACACCGTCCAGACTGACAAATTCGGTCAAGGTCAGTTTCATGGCAGTCCTCCGTGCTGGGTCCGTCCCTGGTTAGATGTGCTGGTCCACGATGATCGGGTTGCCGTCCGGGTCCAGCAACATGATGCTGGCCGGTCCCGTGGTGTCCGTGTCAGCTTCCGCCAGGAGTTCCACGCCACCGTCCTTGAGCTGCCGTTGGATGTCCCGGACGTCGGTAAAGGGTGCAATGGCCTGTGCGTCCTGGTTCCACCCGGGGTTGAAAGTCAGCGAGTTCTTCTCAAACATGCCCTGGAACAGACCAATGACTGCGTCGCCATTCTTCATGACGAGCCAGTTCTGTGCCACATCGCCCACGTGGTGGGTGAATCCGAGTTTTTCGTAGAACGCCACGGAGGCTTTGATGTCCTTGACCGCGAGACTGATGGAAAACGCGCCGAGCTGCATGGGGTGCTCCGTACCTGGAAGGGATTTCTTTGATCCTAGCCCCGGCGCAGGCGTGCGGCCAGAGCAGGCGCGTCCGTGGTCTGCTACAGGTGCTACAACTCCGCGCCGAGTTCGGCGGCCGTGGCCAGGTCAGCGGACAGTGCCGCCTTTTCGGCTGACGAAAGTTCCATGGCAGCCAGCTCCGCCAGGACGGTGCGGGCGCGATCCTTGTATCCTGCGCGGACCAGCAGTTCGGCGAGGTAAGCAAGAACGGGGACCTTTTCGGGCTGTGGGGCATCGGCATGGCGCAGCAGTCCCGCATCGAGAACTGAGATGGCCACAGGAATGTCGCCGCGGGCGTCACCCTGCCGGGCAGCGTTCAACATGACCCGTTCAAAGACGCCCGTGGGGCCGTTCTGCTGGTCCTGTGCACTGGAGACGATCCGCAGCCAGTTGCCGCCAGGATCAACCACAGTGAAGCCCCCGGCGGTTCCCTGCCTTCGGCGCGGGCGGGTGATCCGAGGTATCCCCGAGATGGGCAGCTTTCCGAAGTGCTCCTTGAGCCCGGTGGCGAACTGCTCAAACAAGTGACCTGTGTCCGGGGTCAGGATGATGATGCTCCCCAAGGAGTTTTCCGGCTCAAAGGCGGCTACGGCGGAGAAATGAATGTCTATGCTGCCGCGCTTGAGGCACAAATAGGGGTTGGGGCGCTCTTGCCGGTACGTCTTTTCAAATCCCAGGGCCTCATAGAAGGCAAGAACATCGTCAAGGTTTTGGCAACTCAGGATCGGCACGGTTCGCTCGCTCATCTCCAAACTCTAGCAAGGGGTGCGCACGTGCAGCAGAAATCACTGCCATGGCATCGGCAGCGCCGGCAGATTCAGGTGCCCGCGCCGCCCAGCCTGAGCGAGCACGCGAAATGGACTTAATGATGGCACCAGTAATGGCGCTACCTGCACGACTAATTGTTTGCTAAAAATTGAGGAACCCGTTCGCGGGTGATCTCGAACACACCGCTTGCAAGGAGTCCCATGCCACACATCCAGTCCCGATTCGCGGCCGTGCTGGCGCCCAATCTCGATGCCGAAGAAGTGGCAGGAATTCCTGAGCTGACCCCCACGGTGGCCAGCAAGCTAATTCAACGGATCGACAGCGTCCGCTTGTTCGCCCACGCATACTCGCTACTGGGCAACTTCACCTACGGCACCCTGCGGCCCCGTGACCTGCTGATCTACGCCTATGAGCACGAACTCGCCGGCATCTGCATCCATCTGCTCGACGGGGAAGAACGTGGACTGGGCCAGATGACGGACCCGCAGCTGCGTGAGTTCGCCGACCAGGCGCGCAGGCTGAACCTTTCAGTGCACCTGGAAATCAGCAGCACGGAGCCGGCCGACGTGGATGAGGTGGTGCGGATTGCCCTCATCTTGGGTGTCAAGCACATCCGCGCCTATTCACGCTACGAAGGATTTCTCTCCGAGGTTCTGGGCCGGGTGGATGAAGACCTGGTGTACCTGTCAGAACTGGCTGACACACACCAGCTGGACTTCTATTTTGAACAGCATGAGGAACTCAAAAGTGCTGAGATTTCCACGGCACTGGAGCGGCTGAACCACCCCAGGGTGCATGCCTTGTTTGACTTGGGCAACATGGTCAACGCCTGTGAGCGCCCCATGGATGCGCTGCGCGAACTTGCCCCGCACATCCGCCAGGTGCACCTGAAGGGGATCAAGATCATCCCCGAAGGCAATGGCTTCGGCCATCGCGGGGTGCTCCAGGGCAGCGCCGACGACGACCTGCCCGGACAACGCATGCTCTTTGAGCTGCTGATGCTGGGCGACAACGGGCATCAGCTCATCGCCTTCGCCCTTGAACAGGAGAACCACTACAGGGCCCCTGCGTTCCGTCTGAGCGATGAAGACCCCAACCCATTCATTCCCTACCGGGACATGAGCACCACAGACCTCCCGGAGGGGCTCAGCCTGGCAGAGATGCTGGTGCAGGAACCCCAATGGGCGCTCAACCAACTTACCCATGTCCGATCGGTGCTGGCGCAACTTCGCGAGCTTGCCGAATGCCGCCTGGAGACCGCTGCAATGGCCGCAGCCGGATCCGGCACAACAACCAACTGGAGCCAATCATGAAAACGTTCGACAAAGCGAAATGGACCAGGTTTGCCCTGCTCGTCATGGGTGGGGGAACCATCTACAAGCTGGCCAATCTCAAGGACGTCTTCTACGTCCCCATGCAGGAACACCTGGGCCTGAGTAACACCGAAATTGGCATGCTGCTGAGCGTCAACTCCATTGTGGCCACGGCCCTGTTCGTGGTGGGTGGATACCTGGCAGACCGCTTCCAGACCCGCCACGTGATTGCGCTGGGCCTGGTCAGCGCCGGCGCCGTAGGTCTGTATATGAGTACCTTTCCGGGCTACAACCAGCTGCTGGTCCTCTTCGCCATGCTGGCCATCTCCTCCGACTGCCTGTTTTGGCCCGCGCTTCTGAAGAGCGTGCGGGCACTGGGCGACAGCAAGGAGCAGGGCCGCATGTTTGGGTTCCTAGAAGGCGGACGCGGTGTGGTTGACACCCTGGTGGCCTTCTCCGCGCTGGGCATCTTCATCGCCATGGGTTCAGGCATGGGCGGCTTCCGCGCCGCCATCATCACCTATTCGCTAATCAACATCGGCATCGGCGTGCTCCTGTTCTTCCTGCTGGGCAAGCCGGCGCCGGTCCGGGCACAGGAAAGTTCCGACCCGGCGGCCGCGGCAAAGAAGCCGCATGTCCTAGATGCCCTGAAGCAGATCGCCAAGCTGCCGCAGCTGTGGCTGGTCAGTGCCACTGTCTTCATGGTCTACATCGTCTATGTGGGCCTGACCTACTTCATCCCGTACCTGTCCACCGTGTATGGCCTGCCCATTGCCCTCGTGGGCGTGTTCGGCATCATCAACCAGTATGGACTGAAAATTGCAGGAGGTCCCCTGGGCGGCTACCTGGCCGACAAGAAGGTGGGCAGCCCGAGTCGCTACTTGAGCTTTGCCTTCTTCGCCCTCATCCCCGTCATGGCCGTCATCTTGCTCATGCCAGCCGGTGAGGCCTTCCGCATCCCTGTCATGGCGCTGTGTCTTTTGTTCTCACTGATCGTGTTCACCATGCGCGGCGTGTTCTGGGCCCCCATGGACGAGGTGGGCATCCCGGAGGAAATTAGTGGCACGGCATTCGGTGTGGCCTGCCTCATTGGCTACGCGCCGGGCATGTTCGGCTTCCTGATCTACGGCGCCATCCTTGACGCCAACCCCGGCGCAGCCGGCTTCCACCTGGTCTTCATGATCATGGGAGCCCTTGCCCTGTTGGGCGGAGGCGTCGCCATGGTGTTGGCCCGCGCGGCCAAGCGCAACAAAGTTCTTGTGGACGTGCCGGCCTAGCCCGCCGCCCACCACCCTTTTCAAGTACGACGGGGGGGGGGGGGGGGCAGGGGGGGGGGGGGGGGGGGGGGGGGGGGGGGGGGGGGGGGGGGGGGGGGGAGGAGAGGGGG
>NZ_JBTNDR010000043.1:0-28629 GCF_054510895.1 Arthrobacter sp. HLT1-20
CCATCTCGGTTGAAATCTCATAGTTCTCCCCACCCCTCTCCCCCTCCCCCCCCCCCCCCCCCCCCCCCCCCCCCCCCCCCCCCCCCCGCCGTCGGCACGTAGGGGCGAAGTTTGGCACGCCGTCGGTGAGCCGGCACATGAAGGCGAGCGTCCGGCGTCGCACGTTAAAAACAAACTGACCCGCAGAAAACGCCGAAAATCACGTCAAAATCGTGAATTTTCGCCGTTTTCTGCGGGCCAGTTGCGAAAGGCTACTCGTAGAGGTTCGCGGCAATCTTGGGATCGGCAATGTTGGTCTTGTCGTACCAGTAGAAGCCGGTGTCGATGACCTTTTCAACCTTTTCGCCCTTGATGGCGGCAACGGCGGCCTTGACGGTCTCGTAGCCAATGCCAACGGGGTTCTGCGTCACGGCACCTGCCATGAGGCCGTCCTTGATGGCGTCCATCTGGGCTTTACCGGAGTCGAAGCCAACAATGGTGAGCTTGCCGGTCTTGCCGGCTTCCTTCACAGCATTGACGACGCCGATCGCGGCACCTTCGTTGGTGCCGTACATGCCGGCCAGGTTCGGGTAGGCGGTCATGATGGACTTGGCGGCGTCGGTGGACTTGGCCTGGTCGCCGTCGGCGTACTGGATGTCAACGATCTTGATGTCCGGCGCGTTGGTCTTCAAGTAGTCAACGAAACCGTCGCGGCGGTCGGTGCCCGAGGTGGCCGTCTGGGAGTGGCCGATGATGGCGATCTCACCCTTCTTGCCCAGCAACTCGGCCATGTGCTTTGCAGCCTCTGCGGCAGCAGCCTTGTTGTCGGTGGAAGCGGTGGCCAACGGGATGTCGGAATCCACGCCGGAGTCAAAGGCGATGACGGGGATGTTCTTGCTCTTGGCGTCCTGCAAAATGCCTTCAGCTGCCTTGGAGTCCAGCGCGGCCAGGGCCAGGGCCTGCGGGTTCTTGGCCATGGCGTTGTTCAGCTGGTCCATCTGCTGCTGCACGTTGGTTTCCTTGTCCGGGCCTTCAAAGGAGATCTCCACGTTGAATTCCTTGGCGGCGTTCTCAGCACCCTGCTTCACGGACTGCCAGAACTGGTGCTGGAAGCCCTTGGAAACAATCGCAATGTACGGCTTCTTGCCATCGGTGGCTGCGGCGCCACCGTTCGCAGCGGGGGTGGCAGCGGTGTCACAGGCAGCAACGCTCAAGGACAGGGCAGCCACTGAGGCCAGGGCCAGGAATTTTCTTCTTTGCATCGGGGTCTAACTCCTTTGTATTAACACGTGAACTATGGGGTACTGCTGTTTGTTGAAAACTAGTTGGCGGCCTTTTTGCGGCGCATCATGTCCAGGTACACGGCCAGGAGAATGACCACACCCACGGCAACCTGCTGCCATTCCTGCGGGATGGACATGATGGACAGGCCGTTGGTCAGCACCGACATGATCAGCGCGCCAATCACCGTGCCAATGATGGAGCCCTTGCCGCCTGCCAGCGAGGTTCCGCCAATAACGACGGCGGCAATCGCCTGGAGCTCCAAGCCTGCACCGCCCGCTGGCTGGGCCGAATTCAAACGTGCCGTGGCGATGACGCCGGCCAGGCCCGTGAAGGTACCGGCAACCGTGTAGATCAGCACAGTCCACTTGGTGACGTTCACGCCGGAGAGGGCCGTGGCCGCCTCGTTGCTGCCGATCGAGTAGGTGTAGCGGCCAAGAACTGTCTTGGACAGCAGCAGGCCGGCCACAACGGCGGCGGCGAACAAGATGAAAACGGCGTTGGGGATGACCAGGCCGGGGATGGACTTGCCCAGGGCGAAGATCTTCTGGAAGCCCTCCACCTCTGTGGTGTAGACCGGCTTGGTGCCGGAGATGACCAGGGCCAGGCCCGCAGCAACCATCATCATGGCCAGCGTTGCAATGAAGGGGGGTATCTTCATCACGGCAACCAAGAAGCCGTTGATGCCGCCCATCATGGCACCGAACAAGACACCGCACAGCACGCCCACAATCATGGGCATGCCCATCTGTGTCATGAACACGGCCGTCATAACCGAGCACAGCGTCATGCCAGTTCCAATGGACAGGTCAATGCCGCCGGTGATGATGACGAACGTTGTACCCAGGGCCAACAGGCCCGTCACAACTGTGGAGAGCAGGATATTGGAGAGGTTGGCGGCCTGGTAGAAGTTGGTGTTGGCCACGGAGAAGAACAGCACCAACGCCAACAAGCTGGCGAAGGCCAACAACTGCTGGAAGCTAGCCCGGAGTCGGGTATTCATTTCTGATTTCTTGTTACTGGCAATCCGGGCAGCTTGCGCAGCGTCCTTTGTCAACGTCATTGTTTGCCGTACTTTCTTACGTCGTGGAGCGCTGCGCGCTGGAGGTTGGTAGGGGTGTCAGCACTGAACTCCCACTGTTTTGTGTTGCCAGTTCCATGATGTTTTCCTGGTTGGCTTCTGCATTGCTGAGGAAGCCGGTGAGGCGGCCCTCGCTCATCACGGCAATGCGGTGTGAGAGGCGCAGGACTTCAGGCAGTTCCGAGGAAATCATGATGATCGACTTGCCCGCAGCCACCAGATCGTTCAGGAGCGTGTAGATCTCTTCCTTGGCGCCAACATCAATGCCGCGGGTTGGTTCGTCGAAGATCAACACTTCGCAGTCCTTGACCAGCCACTTGGCAATGACAATCTTTTGCTGGTTGCCGCCTGAGAGGTTCTTGGCGATCTGGGCGCTTGAGGGGGTCTTGATCCGCAGCTTGTCGATGTAGGTGGACGCCGTTGTTTTCATGGCGTTGTTGTCCAGCACACCCATGCGGCTGAACATTTTCAAGGAGCTCAGGGCAATGTTGTCCTTGACGTCGCGTTCCAGCAGCAGCCCCAGGTGCTTGCGGTCCTCGGAAAGGTACCCCACGCCCAGGCTGGCGGCAATGGCCGGATTACCGATCTTCACTGGCTGACCGTTGAGCTCAATGGTGCCGGCGGCGATGCTGTCTGCCCCGACGATGGCACGGGCAATCTCGGTGCGCCCGGCACCCATCAGGCCGGCGAATCCAAGGATTTCACCCCTGTGCAGTTCAAAGTTGATGTCTCGCAGCAGGGATTTGGTGGACAGGCCGGTGACTTTCAAGACCACATCGCTCGACGGCGTGGTGGGTTCCGGACGCTGGTTGCCGGAGATTTCGCGCCCCACCATGAGGTTAATGACTTCACGCATGGTGGTTTCGGCTGTGCCCACGGTGTCGATGTATTCGCCGTCGCGAATCACCGTAATACGGTTGGAGATGGCTTTGAGCTCATCCATGCGGTGCGAAATGTAGATGACACCGGTTTTTTCGTTCGTGAAATTGCGGATCAGATCATGCAAGGTGGCCACTTCGGCGTCGTTCAATGCAGCTGTGGGCTCGTCCATGATCAGGATGCGGGACTTGTAGGACAGTGCCTTGGCGATTTCCACCATCTGCTGTTTGGCAACTGTCAGGTCCCCCACCCTTGCCTTGGGATCAAGGTCAATGTTGATCCGGTCAAAGAGCAGGCGGGCCTTGCGGTTGAGAGCGCGTTCGCTCAGGAAGAGCCCGCCGACGCGCGGTTCCCGGCCAATGTAAATGTTCTGGGCCACCGTCAAATCCTGCATCAGGTTGAATTCCTGGTGGATGATGCTGATGCCCAGTTCCTGCGCATGCTTGGTGCCGGTGATGGTCACCTGCTCGCCATCAATTTCGAAGGTGCCCGAGTCCGGGACATAAATGCCGGAAAGCAGCTTCATCAGGGTGGACTTGCCAGCACCATTCTCGCCAACAAGGGCCAGGACCTCATTGTGCCCCAGTTCCAGCCGCATCTCAGATAGCGCCTTGACGCCGGGGAAGCTCTTGTTCACCCCGGAGATCCGGAGAAGTTGCTTACTCATACTGCCCTCTCAAGCTTCAATTCAAAAGATCTGACATCAGACCTCTTTTGAAGCCCTACGTCATTGGCCGAAATCAGTCTCTTCGTCAGTGAAAACGCCGGAATTCGGCCTGATTTGGCGAACTCTTGGTCCGCCGATGCCGTTCAACTTTCACCATGTTATGTTACCTGCGACACAAATACATACTTTTTACACAAATACATCCGATGTTTACGGAAATGTTATCGATAATATACATGGCGGGCTGTTCCAGCCCAGATGGCCTGTACTTCCGCGCCGCTCAACGCATCAATCAGGGTGGCAGCGAGCCGGATTGTTTGGGCGTAGCTGCCGCCGAGCAAGCTCACCGGCCAGTCGCCGCCAAACATGAGCCGCTGTGGGCCAAAGGCTTCCAAGGCAACATCCCAGACCTGTTCCAGTGCCTGGGCGGAAAACTCTGCCGCGTCCGTGTGCAACCCAGATACTTTAGCTACCGTGTTGGGCAGCGCCGCAACTGCGCGCAATTGTGACTCCCACAGCTGCATCGCCTCCGCCGTGCCGCCACGCGGAGGCTTGCCCAGATGGTCCACAACAATGCTCAATCCGGGCAGTGCCTCGGCAAGATCTGCCACCTGCCCCAGATGCCGGGGAAACGCGTCGGGCACTTCAAAGGGGATCTGAGCCTGCGCCAGCAGGGCCAGCGATTCCCGCACGGTTGGCAGCTCCAGCACATCGGGGCGGGGGTCGTCATGGATCAGTGTGCGGACACCACAAAACTTGGGATTCTCCTGCCACCGCTCCAAGAGGGCTGCAGCCTTGGCTGGTTCCTCCAGGGGCAGCCACCCCACCACACCAACAATCCAGTCATGGGCTGCGGCGGCAGCCAGCATGGCTGCGGTGTCTGCGGCGGTGTCGTCCGCCTGCACCAAGATGGCTTGGTTGACGCCCTCGTCCGCAAGCACCCGGTGTGCCATCTCCGGGGTGAAGGTGTTGTATAAAAGACCGTGCTCCGGCGCCAGCCAGGAGTACTGCCCATCGGCCAGAGCCCACAGGTGGAGATGGGAATCCAGCCGCGGCGGTGCGGAGTGTTCGCTGGTGTTGGGGCTAGGCATGGATCAGGCTTTCCGCCAGCAGCCCGCGCCCCACCAGGGCCTCCCACAAGCCGGCCGGAATCTCCGCCGCCATCCGTGCCGCGGTTTGGCTGATTTGCTCGGCGTTGGACGCCCCCACCACCACACTGCACACGGCCGGGTGTGCAGCCGCGAATTGCAGGGCGGCCGCGGGCAGTTCCACGGCAAACTCGTCACAGCAGGCGGCGAGGGCGTTGGCCTTGGTCAGAATCTCCGCAGGGGCTGGCGCGTAGTTGTAGTTCGCGTCGTCGGGCACCACGGGCCGGGCCAGCAGGCCCGAGTTGTACACGCCCACGTTGACCACGCCAACGCCACGGGCCAGGCACAGCGGCAGCAGGTCGGCGGCGGCGGGCTGCTCCAGCAGCGAGTACCGCCCTGCCAGCATGATCACATCGAGGTCTGCCCCGAGTACGCAGTCACGCAAGGCGTCAGCGGAGTTCGCCCCCACGCCAATGGCGGTGATGAGTCCTTCAGCCCGCATTTTTTCCAGCGCCGGCAGGGCTTGATTGATGCCCGCGTCCAGATCGTACACGTCGGGGTCATGGAGGTAGGCGATGTCTATCCGGTCAAGGCCCGTGCGTTCGAGAGAATCCTCGATGCTGCGGCGGATCCCCGCTTCCGAGGGATCCCAGCGGCGAACGGCATCCGCCGGCACATCGAAGCCCTGGGTGTCCCTGGTTCCGGCGGGGTTGGCCACTGGTTCCAGGATCCGCCCCACCTTGGTGGAAAGGACAAATTCGGAGCGCGGCTTGGTGGCCAGGAAGGCGCCAAGGCGGCGTTCGGACAGGCCCAGACCATAGTGCGGGGCCGTGTCAAAGTACCTGATGCCAGCGTCCCAACCGGCAGCAAGGGTGGCGGCAGCAACGTCGTCGGACATGGCCCTGTACAGGTTTCCGATTCCGGCCGCGCCAAAGCCCAGGCGGCCCAGTTCTGGCAGGCTCATGGCAGTTCCCACACTTTCGCCAAGCCCATGTCAGCTCCGGAGTAGTCGTCCTCAACCTCGAGCAAATCGCTCATGACGGCCTGCCACGCAATGTTGACCGGGTTGTGCGCCAGTTCCTTGCGCATGGCCTGGTAGTCGTCCACCTCCACCACATGGAAGAGTTCCCGGCCGCTGCGCCAAATGTTCCAGCTGGTGACACCGGCTTCGCGCAATGCGGCGTCCAACGCGTCACTGATCCTGGCGTGGACGGAATCGTACTCAGCCTCCTTGCCGGCCATCAGCCTGGTGTGGAGAGCTATTTTCTGGGTCATGACGCATCGCTTTCAGTGGTGAGGAACAGCTCAGTTGAGGAACAGCTCAATGACGGGAACGGCCACGCCGGGGCGCTGCACAGGGAGTTTAAGGGTCAGGGTTCCCGGAGCCTGGCCGGCGGGCGTCATGTGCCCGGCCGCCTGCCCCGGGTCCAGCACCATCATGGCAACTTCCGAGGCGTCGTTGAGCAGTTGTGCGTAACGCACCTTGCCTGCCAGGCCTGGCAGGTGGATGAACTGGAACGGCCACACGAACAGGTGAAGGTACAGGCGGTTTCCGCGCAGTGTGTAGCGCGCATCCTGTGGGGCGGTGATGCCCGCAGCCCCCGCCCCGTAGATGGAGCGGCCGTGCAGCTGCATCCAGTCCCCAATGCCGGCAAGGGCCTGCTGGGCCCGCGGGTCAATCTGCCCCCGGGCCGTGGGGCCAACGTTGAGCAACAGATTGCCACCCTTGGAGACGCCGTCAATGAGCATGTGGACCAGCTGCTCGGAGGACTTGTAGTCCAGGTTGTCCCTGTCGTAGCCCCAACTGCCGTTGAGCGTTTGGCAGGCTTCCCAGGGAACTTCCTTGCCACCACTGAGCATGGCGCCCGCGGGCTGGTACTGCTCGGGGGTCACAAAGTCGCCCGGCACGTTGAGCCTGTCATTGACCACAATGCCCGGCTGGAGTTCGCGGATCATCTCCATGAGCTCCACGGAACCCCAATCAGTGGCGCCCTTTCCGGCGAACTTGGCTCCGCCGTCGGGGTTGGCCGTGGCAACATCCGGGTAGGAGAAGTCGAAGAACAGGTAGTCGATCTGCCCGTAATTGCTCAGCAGCTCGCGCACCTGGCCGTGCAAGTAGTCCCTGTACCGGCCGCCGTCGCGCGTCTTGTTCAGCTCCTGCCAGTGCGGGTTGTTCCGGTCCGCGTGGTTGCCGTCAATGGTGTAGTCCGGGTGGTGCCAGTCAATGACCGAATGGTAGAAACCAACCTTCAAGCCCGCCTCGCGCAACGCGTTCACATAGGGGGTCAGCAGGTCCTGCCCGCACGGGGTGTTGGTTGACTTGTACTCCGTGAGGGCGGAATCCCAGAGCGCAAACCCGTCGTGGTGCTTGGTGGTGAGGACCACGTACTTCATGCCAGCATTCTTGGCAGCGGCAGCCCACTCGCGCGGATCGTACAGGTCCGGCTCAAAGTGGTCAAAGTATTTGCTGTACTCGCCCACGCTCATGTTTTCCCGGTACATGACCCATTCATGCCGGGCCGCCAGCGAGTACAGGCCCCAGTGCACAAACATGCCGAGCCGGTCATCGGTGAACCAGGGCGCATGGGGGATGACAACCTGGGCGGGGGCTTTTGCTGCCATGATGCTAGACCAATTCTTTCTGTACAACGGTGAGTGCTGCTTCCCGGGCGGCGTCCGCCACCCAGAATTCTCCATCCGGGAACGTGTACTCGGCAACCGAGGCTGCGTACATTTCGCTTCCGCCGCCGGGAGCCAGCGGCGGCCAGTAGCAGCCGTTGCGCACGTCAATGGGGGTGACAAAGTGTTCGTGCAGGTGGTCAACGAATTCGATCATGCGGTCGTCTTTTTTGCCGGACACTGCCACAAAGTCAAACATGGACAGGTGCTGCACTGCCTCACACAAGCCCACGCCGCCAGCGTGCGGGCAAACCCGGACACCGAATTTGGCGGCCAGCAGCAAGATGGCAACGTTTTCATTGACGCCAGCCACGCGGGCCGCATCTATTTGGAGCACCTGCAAGGCGTCAGCCTGGAGCATCTGCTTGAATACCACACGGTTTTGCACATGCTCGCCCGTCGCCACCGGGATGGGTGCAACGCCGCGGGCAATCGCGGCGTGGCCCAAAATGTCATCCGGGCTGGTGGGCTCCTCAATCCAGGCAATATCAAATTCCGCCAGGTGGGACATCCACTCGATGGCCTGCTCCACGTCCCAACGTTGGTTGGCATCCACTGCAACTTTGATGTCCGGCCCGACGGCGGCGCGTGCAGCCCGCAGGCGGCGGATGTCATCCGCCAGATCGGCACCCACTTTAAGCTTGATCTGCTTGAAGCCGGCGGCCACAGCTTCATGCGCCAGGCGTGTCAGCTTCTCATCCGAGTAGCCCAACCAACCCGGCGTGGTGGTGTAGCCCGGGTAACCCTCAGCGAGCAGCGTGGCTGTGCGCTCCTCGCGGCCGGCTTCCGCCGTGCGCAGGATTTCCAGGGCTTCTTCGCGGGTCAAGGCGTCAGTCAGGTAGCGGAAGTCAACCAGGTCAACCAGTTCCTCGGGGGACATGGTGGCCAGCAGCTGCCACAGCGGCAGACCTGCGCGCTTGGATTTAAGGTCCCACAGCGCGTTGACAACAGCGCCGATGGCCATGTGCATGACACCCTTTTCCGGGCCCAGCCAGCGAAGCTGCGAATCGTGGGTCAGTTCCTTCCAGGTGCCGCCCATGTCCGCGAGCAACTCTTCAACATTGCGGCCCAGCAGGTAGGGGGTCAGGGCCTTGATGGCAGCGGTTTCAACGTCATTGCCGCGGCCAATGGTGAAAACAAACCCGTGGCCCTCAAGGCCGTCATCGCTGTCCGTCACCACGCGAAGGTAGGCCGCCGAGTAGTCGGGGTCTGGATTCATGGCGTCGGAGCCGTCCAAATTGCGCGACGTGGGGAAACGAACGTCGCTGGTCTCCACGGCAATGACTGTACTCACGGGCTGCTCCCTATAGAAATGCGGTAAAAGTGCTGAAAAAGTTAGAACAAGCTAAACATCCGATGTTTTACATGTCAATATAGAACAAGTAGCTGAAATAACCACATAGTGTGGGTAAAGTTGCCTGAAAGCTCAGATGTTAAGATCCGTAATGGATCACCAACCACAAGAACCGCTGCCATCAAGCGGCCACAAGAGGATATGAATTTCATGAAGATTGCACGCCTTGGCGAGCAGGGGCGGGAAATTCCCGTTGTCATTGCTGCCGACTCCACCGGAACCGAACGCACCTTTGACGCCCGCCCGGTAACCAGCACCATTGACGGCGCATTCCTGTCCAACAACGGGGTTGCCGCCTTGCGCGAAGCCCTGGACAACGGCACGCTGCCGGTCCTGGAGAATGCCGGCGAACTGCGGATCGGCTCCCCCATTGCCCGGCCCAACAGTGTCATCTGCATCGGCATGAACTACGCTGCGCATGCGGCAGAGTCCGGCGCCCTGCCACCCACCATCCCCGTGGTTTTCCTCAAGCCGAACAACACTGTTGCCGGCCCGTTTGACGCTTCACCGATCCCGCCGCTGTCCGCCAAGTATGACTGGGAAGTTGAGCTGGGCATTGTGGTGGGCCGCGAGGTCAGCTATCTCTCCACCCTCGAGGAGGCTGCCGATGCTGTGGCCGGGTATGTGGTGGCCAATGACCTCTCCGAGCGCGAGTACCAAATCCCCGGTGCCGCAGGCCAATGGACCAAGGGCAAGTCCCTGCCGAAGTCCACACCGCTGGGCCCGTGGTTTGTTCCCGCCGCCGATGTGGACGCCAGCAATTTGCAACTGCGCAGCTGGGTCAACGGCGAGCCACGCCAGGATTCCAACACGGCGGACCTGATCTTTGACGTGCCCACCATCATCCACCACCTGAGCCAGTACATGGTGCTGGAACCGGGCGATGTGGTGCTGACGGGCACCCCGGAAGGCGTAGCCCTCTCCGGCCGCTTCCCCTACATCCAGGAGGGCGACGTCGTGGAAGTTGAGATTGCTGGCCTGGGCCGCCAGCGCCAGCAATTCTTCCGTGCCGGCACCGCTACTTCTACTTCGCAGGAGGCATAAATGAGCCAGGAACTCTCAACACTGACAGCTGTTGTCACCGGTGGTGCATCGGGAATTGGTGCAGCCATTGCTGCGAAGCTGCAGGCCATGGGCGCCCAGGTTTCCGTCCTGGACCTGTTCCCGCAGGACCTCCCCGAGGGGCAGCTGGGCTTTCCCTGCGACGTGTCCGACGACGTCTCCGTCAAGGCAGCCATCGACGGCACAGTGGCGGCCTATGGGGGCGTGGACATTGTTGTCAACAACGCAGGCATTGGCGCCATTGGCTCCGTTGAGGACAACGACGACGCCGAATGGGCCCGCGTGTGGAACATCAACGTGATCGGCATGGTCAGGGTTTCCCGTGCCGCTCTGCCGCACCTGCGCCAGTCTTCCAGCGCCGCCATCGTCAACATTTGCTCCATTGCGGCGACCGCTGGCCTGCCCCAGCGCGCACTGTACTCGGCCACCAAGGGCGCGGTGCTTTCATTGACCCAGGCCATGGCTGCCGACCACCTGCGTGAAGGCGTGCGCGTTAACTGCGTCAACCCCGGCACAGCAGACACCCCGTGGGTCAGCCGGCTGCTGTCCCAAGCCGATGATCCGGCCGCCGAGCGCGCAGCGCTGAACGCCCGCCAGCCTCACGGCCGCCTCGTCACCGCCGAGGAAGTTGCCGGCGCCGTGGCGTACCTGGCCAGCCCGCTCTCCGGCTCCACCACAGGCACCTCCATCGCGGTCGACGGCGGCATGCAGGCCCTGCGCCTGCGTCCCGTGGAGGCGTAAAAGCTCCAGCAACTAACCCGCAGAAAACGCCGAAAACTCAGGGTTTTACCGTGTTTTTCGGCGTTTTCTGCGGGTCAGTTTGCGTTCTGCCCGCTGCGAGCTTGCGAGCAGTGGGAGCCGGTGGGGTCTAGCCGGCTTGCGCCAGCACCAGCGGCAGGACTTGGTCAGCACCGGCCTGGCGCAGGGCCCGCCCGGCTACTGTGACCGTCCAGCGGCTGTCCACCAGGTCATCGAGCAGCAAAACGGGTCCGCCCGGATACGCCGCGAGCGCCTCACCCAGCGCGGGACCAACGCTGAAGCGGTCCCAAACACCTGCCAGACGGTAGGCACTGTTGCCGCCGCGCTGACCCGTTGGCCCACCAAATTCGAGGGACATTTCGCCCAGATACGGCAGCCTGCCAATCTGGCAGATGGCCTCGGCAAAGGACTGCAGCAGCAGGGGTTTGCTGCGCGAGGGCATTGACACAACAGCCACCGGGCGCCCGGCCCCTTCCCAACCAGCTTGGCCCCATTCCCGCAGGACACCAACCACGGCCTGCGCCATGGCTGGATCCATGGGAGCATCCGGGGCACCCGCGGCGAACATGGCCCGCAGGGAATTACCCCAGCCAAGGTCGGTGAGCCTGGCCAGAATCCGGCCTGTGGAGATCAGCTCGTCCGCCTTGAGTTTGCCCTTGACGGGGACCCCCAGCCGGTTGATGCCCGTGGGCCACATGGCGCGCGGGTCAAGCGGCAGCCCTGCGTGGCGCAGCGCCTCCCCCGCAGCCTCGGAGGCACTGGAAATGACCTCCGCACTGAACCACCGCCCGGCACAGTTGTCGCACCGACCGCACGGCGAGGCCGTGGAATCATCAAGCGCCGCGGCCAGGAACTCCATCCGGCAACCGGACATGCGCTCGTACTCCACCATGGACTGCTGTTCATCCACGCGCGCCTGGGCAATGCGTTCGTAGCGCTCTGCGTCATACACCCACGGCTGGCCGGTTGATTCCCAGCCACCGGTGACCCTGCGCACGGCCCCATCTACGGCCAAGACCTTCAGCAACAGCTCCAGGGGTGTGCGTCGCAGGTCCACTCGAGCCTCCAGGGCTGGCGTGGACATGGGCTTGGGTGACTCCCCCAATGCTTCGAGCACAGCCATCGCCTTGTCCTGGGCCGGCATGGACGCCGTGGCAAAGTACTTCCAAATCTCCGCGTCCTCAGTCCCCGGCAGGAGCAGCACATCGGCGTTTGCGCTACCACGGCCGGCACGTCCCACCTGCTGATAGTAGGCCACCGGGGACGACGGCGCCCCCAAGTGAACCACGAAGCCCAGGTCTGGTTTGTCGAACCCCATACCCAAGGCACTCGTGGCCACGAGGGCCTTGACCTGGTTGTCCTTGAGTGCTTCCTCCAGCGCCTCGCGTTCCATGGTGTCGGTGCGTCCCGTGTACGCCTTGACCACGTGACCGGCCTGCGCCAGCAACCGGGCGGTGTCCTCGGCGGCGGAGACTGTCAGGGTGTAAATAATGCCGCTGCCGGGCAATTCCGCCAGATGCGTCAGCAGCCATCCCAGCCTGTCCCTCGAATCAGCCAGCCGCAACACGCCCAGCCGCAACGATTTGCGGGCCAGCGGGCCACGAATGGTGAACACTCCGGCGCCCAGCTGCTCTTCGATGTCGGCAACCACCCGGGAATTGGCTGTGGCGGTGGTGGCAAGCACCGGCACGGAGGCCGGCAGCTGGGCGATCAGGTCGGCAATGCGGCGGTAGTCGGGGCGGAAGTCGTGGCCCCAGTCGGAAATGCAGTGGGCCTCGTCCACCACCAGCAGTCCGGTGCGCTGAATCAGAGTCGGCAGCTGGTTCTCCCGAAAAGACGGATTGGTCAACCGCTCGGGCGACACCAGCAACACATCCACCTCGTCGGCGGCCAGCGCCGCAGATACCTCACCCCACTCGGTGGCATTGGCCGAGTTGATGGCCATGGCACGCACCCCAGCACGCTCGGCGGCGGCCACCTGGTCCCGCATCAGGGCGAGCAGGGGCGAGACAATCAAGGTGGGTCCGGCACCGCGTGCCCGCAACAAAAGGGAGGCCACAAAGTACACGGCCGACTTTCCCCAACCGGTGCGCTGCACCACCAGGGCGCGGCGGCCAGCATCAACCAGCGCCTCAATGGCCTCATACTGGCCGTCGTGGAAATCAGCGTCCTCGCGCCCCACCAGGGCCCGCAGAATTTGCTGGGCCTGGGCACGCGTGTCTGTGCGTGAGACTGAGGGGAGAGCCGAAAGCGGTCCGGGCGCTGGTTGCAATGTCATTTACCCAGTATTCCAGCGCCCACCCACAATGCACGGCACAGCTCAACAAAGCTGTGGATAACCAGGTGGTGCGGCCACCGGCGGTACCATTGTTCGGTGACTACAGTAGATAACGCGCCGGTTGACCTGTCCGCCTCCTTCAAGGCCTATGACGTCCGCGGCCTTGTTGGCAAAACCATCACCTCCGATTCGGTACGGGCCGTGGGGGCAGCCTTTGCGGATGTGCTGGCCTTGGATGGCAAAACCGTGTTGATCGGCGGGGACATGCGCCCCTCCTCCCCCGATTTTTCCCAGGCGTTTGCCGACGGCGCATCAAGCCGCGGCGCCAACGTGGTCATGCTGGGCTTGATCTCCACCGATGAGCTCTACTTCGCCTCGGGCGTGTTGGACGCCGCCGGCGTGGTGTTCACCGCCAGCCACAACCCGGCCGAATACAACGGCATGAAGATGACCCGAGCCGGAGCGGTTCCGCTTTCCTCCGAAACCGGTTTGACCGAGATCCGTGACCTGGCCCAGTCCTACCTGGCCAACGGCATCCCCACAGGTACCCCCGGAACCCAGGGTGAACAGGATGTCCTGAGTGACTACTCCGAGTACCTGCGCAAGCTGGTTGACCTCACCGATTCACGGCCGTTGAAGATTGTGGTCGACGCCGGCAACGGCATGGCAGGCATGACCACCCCCGCCGTTCTGGGCGACGCCCTCCTGCCGGGGCTGCCCTTTGAGATTGTCCCGCTGTACTTTGAGCTGGACGGCACCTTCCCGAACCACCCGGCCAACCCGCTGG
Organism: Arthrobacter sp. HLT1-20; assembly: GCF_054510895.1. Lineage (NCBI taxonomy): Bacteria > Bacillati > Actinomycetota > Actinomycetes > Micrococcales > Micrococcaceae > Arthrobacter > Arthrobacter sp. HLT1-20. The sequence continues at coordinate 13,895 of NZ_JBTNDR010000043.1, forward strand.
AGCCGGCAAACCTGCTGGATCTGCAGGCCGCAGTGGTCAAGCACGGCGCCGACATCGGCCTGGCCTTCGACGGCGACGCCGACAGGTGCTTTGTCATCGACGAGCTCGGCGCACCCCTCTCGCCGTCGGCCGTCACAGCCCTGGTGGCCCGCCGCGAAATTGCCCGCGCCAAGGCACTCGGCGAGGAACAGCCCACTGTCATCCACAACCTCATCACCTCACGTGCCGTGCCTGAACTGATCGAGCACGACGGCGGCCGGGCCGTGCGCACGCGCGTTGGCCACTCCTTCATCAAGGCCACCATGGCCACAGAAGGCGCCGTTTTTGGTGGCGAGCACTCCGCCCACTACTACTTCCGCGACTTCTTCAACGCAGATACCGGCATGCTGGCCGCCATGCACGTCTTGGCAGCCCTGGGCGAGCAGGAAGGCCCACTGTCCGAGCTGGGCCGCGAATATGAGCCCTACGTCTCCAGCGGCGAGATCAACTCCCAACTGGCCGACGTTCCCGCAGCGGTGGCCCGGGTTCGCGCCGCCTACACCACGGATGACGTTGTGGTGGATGAGCTCGACGGCGTCACATTCACGGCCAAGGACGGCAGCTGGTGGTTCAACCTGCGCGCCTCCAACACCGAACCGTTCCTTCGCCTGAACGCCGAAGCCGTCGATGCCACCACCATGGCCGATCTCCGCGACGCCATCCTCGCCCTGGTGCGCCAGTAGCAGCGTTGGCGCTGCCAGCCCCTCGAGAACACCCAACGTAGCCGCAACACTTTTCAGGAGTATCCATGGAACCCAACACCACAGAACAAACCCCTGCAGAACTGCTGGTTCAAGACGACCTGAACAAGCTCATCGGCACAGCTTTTGGTGTCGCCGGGGAACAACTGGAGACTCACGGCGCCTTCCTGCCGGTGGGCCTTGTGCTCAAGCACGACGGCGAGCTGAACCTGGTTGCCGTGGCCCCCAACACGGTGGACGGCGATGAGGAAAAAGAGCTTGACGCCGACCAGATGGTGGCCGACTTGTTTGAGGCCCTGACCCAGCAGAACGATCAGAACAAGGCTGCCGCCGTGGTCTGCGACATCCACCTGCCCGACGACGCCACGGACGCCATTCACGTCATGGCCGAGCACAGCACGGGTGTGTGCGTTTCAGCGGTCCGTCCGTACAGGCAGAGCGCCACCGGCTGGGAATTTGGCGACCCGTTCCTCGAAGCCGGCGAAAAAGTGATCTGGCCGGCGTAGTGCGCATCAACAGCTTTTCCGATGTGAGCCTGCGGCTGCTCACGGTGCTTTGTTCCCTCCCGGAGGACGAGCTGCCCACCACCCGGGAGCTGGCAGAGTCCGTGGGCACGCCGTACAACCACGTCAGTAAGGCTGTGTTGAAGTTGCGCCAGATGGGCCTGGTGGAGGCCATCCGCGGCCGCAGCGGCGGCGTGCGCATCTCGCCAGAGGGCAAAGTTGCCACCGTCGGCCGCGTTCTGCGCGCTTTGGACGACCATATTGACGTTGCCGAATGCACCACAGACATGGGTGCCTGCCCGCTCATCCACCAGTGCGGGCTGCGCGGCGCCCTGAACCATGCCCGCGAGGCCTTCTACGCATCGCTGGACAATGTGACCGTCTACAGCTTGGCCACAAAGACCCCAAGCGGCCCAGTTGCTGTGACCTTAAACACAGCGCGGCCCCGCTAAACCGCCACAAATCAATACTTTTCTACAACTCGTAGAAAATATGGCTTTAAAGTTGCATTTGAAATGCTACTTTGGGATTGTCACCATGAATCAGCCCAAGGAGTAACCATGCTTTCGGAAAAATCCCGCCCGCTCATTGCCGCAACACTGCCTCTCGTGGGTTCCCGACTGGGCGCCATCACGCCGAATTTTTACTCCCGCATGCTGACCGCCCACCCCGAACTCCTGGATGGTTTGTTCAGCCGTGCCAACCAGAACAACGGCGAGCAGCAGAAAGCCCTGGCCGGATCCATTGCGGGATTTGCCACGGCCTTGATCGCCAACCCTGACATCATCCCGGAGCAGATGCTCAGCCGGATCGCCCACAAGCACACCTCCCTGGGCATCACCGAGGACCAGTACGGCATCGTCTACAAGTACCTCTTCGAAGCCATCGCCGAAGAGCTGGCGGACGTCATCACCGCCGAGATCGCCGAGGCCTGGACCGAGGTGTACTGGCTCATGGCCAACGCTTTGATCAAGTTGGAGAAGGGCCTGTACGCCATCCAGGCCAATGACAAGATGTGGATGCCGTGGACGGTTGTTGAAAAGAACCCCGCCGGCACCGACGCCATCACCTTTGTGTTGGAGCCCGCAGATGACACGCCTGTCACGGTTGCCCGCCCCGGACAGTTCGTCTCGGTCAAAATTGCGCTGCCGGACGGCCTGCGCCAATGCCGCCAGTACTCGCTGTCCGCCGATGTTGAGTCCACCACCCGGCGCGTTTTCACCACGAAGATGGACGACGGCGGCGAGGTCTCACCCGTGCTGCACGGCCAGGTAAAGGTGGGCGACGTCGTCGAACTTTCCAATCCCTACGGTGATGTGACGCTCGACGGCGCTGGTCCGGTGGTGTTTGCCACGGCGGGGATCGGCTGTACTCCCTCAGCCTCGGCGCTGCGATCCCTGGCTGCCGCGGGGGCGGACCGCGAGGTTTTGGTGCTGCACGCCGAGAAGAACCTTGCCGCTTGGGCTTTGCGCGGCCAGATGACGGCCGATGTTGCCGCCATTGATGGGGCCCGGCTGCAGCTGTGGCTCGAAGAGCCCACGGCCGGTTTCCACCAGGGCTTCATGACCCTGGAGGGTCTGGACCTTCCCGCCAATGCCTCCATGTATGTGTGCGGCCCGCTGCCTTTCATGAAGGCCATTCGCAACCAGGCGATCGAGGCGGGCATCCCGTCCACCAAGATCCACTACGAGGTCTTCGGCCCCGACCTCTGGCTCGCCGGCGCTATCTAGCCAGCGGCTCCCCACTGTGGCGCAGTAGTTGCTAAAAACGAGCCTGTTTTCAGCAACTACTGCGCCACAGTTGGGTGGGCGCCGGGGCTAGGCGGCGAAGCGGGCCTTCAAGTCCTCGAGCTCTTCCGCCAGCTGGGCGGGCAAGGAGTCACCGAAGCGGGCGTACCATTCCTGGATCCCGGCAAGCTCCGTTTCCCATTCACTGGGGTCCACCTTGAGCGCATCCGCCAAATCAGCGGGACTGACGGCCAAACCGGTCAGATCCAGTGAACCCTCGGCAGGAACAAAGCCGATGGGTGTCTCCACTGCCTCAGCCTTGCCCTCAATCCGGTCAACAACCCACTTGAGCACCCGGGTGTTCTCACCAAATCCAGGCCAGGCAAAGCCGCCGCTGGCGGTGCGACGGAACCAGTTCACCAGGAAGATCTTGGGCAGACGCGCCTGATCAGCCTTCGCGGAGAGTTCAATCCAGTGCTTGAGGTAGTCACCGGCGTCGTAGCCAATGAACGGAAGCATGGCCATCGGATCGCGGCGCACCACACCAACGGCGCCGGTGGCCGCAGCTGTGGTTTCCGAGGAGAGTGTTGAGCCCATGAAAATGCCGTGGGTCCAATCGCGGGCCTGGGTAACCAAGGGGATGGTTGTCTTGCGGCGGCCGCCAAACAGGATGGCGTTGATCTCGACGCCTTCGGGGTTGAAGTAGTCGCGCGAAAGCATGTCTACCTGGTCGATGGGCGTGCAGAACCGTGAATTGGGGTGAGCTGCCGGGCGGCCGGAGTCCGGCGTCCAGTCATTGCCCTGCCAGTCGGTCAGGTGAGCGGGCACATCCTCCGTCATGCCCTCCCACCAGACACCGCCGTCGTCGGTCATGGCAACGTTGGTGAAAATGGAGTTGCCCTTGGCGATGGCAGCCATGGCGTTCGGGTTGGTGTGCCAACCCGTTCCCGGGGCCACCCCAAAGAGGCCAGCCTCGGGGTTCACCGCACGCAGTTCACCTTCCTTGCCAAAGCGCATCCAGTTGATGTCATCGCCCAGCGTCTCCGCCTTCCAGCCCGGGAGGGTTGGTTCCAGCAGAGCCAGGTTGGTTTTGCCACAGGCAGAGGGGAATGCGGCCGCCACGTGGTAGGTCTTCTCCTCCGGGCTGGTGAGCTTGAGGATGAGCATGTGCTCGGCCAGCCAGCCTTCGTCGCGCGCCATGACCGAGGCGATGCGCAGAGCGAAGCACTTCTTGCCCAACAGGGCGTTGCCGCCGTAGCCGGAACCGAAGGAGAAAATGGAGCGCTCCTCGGGGAAGTGCACAATCCACTTTTCCTCGTTGCACGGCCAGGCAACATCCGCTTCGCCGGGAGCCAGCGGGGCACCCACCGAATGCAAGGCAGGCACAAAGAATGCGTTGGTGTCTTCCATCTTGCGCAGCACGTCCGTGCCAATGTTGGCCATGATGCGCATGGATGCCACAACGTAGGCGGAGTCGGTGATCTCCACGCCAAACTTAGGATCCTCGGCGTCGAGCGGGCCCATGACAAACGGAATGACGAACATGGTGCGTCCGCGCATGCTGTCGGCGAACTTCTCGTTCAGGATTTCCTTCATGGCGGCCGGGTCCATCCAATTATTGGTGAATCCGGCGTCGCGCTCATTTTCTGAGCAGATAAAGGTTCGTCCTTCAACGCGGGCCACATCCTTGGGGTCCGAGAACGCTGCGAAGGAGTTGGGGAAGAGTTCGGGGTTCAGCCGCGTCAGGGTTCCCTCGACCACCAGGTGGTCAGTGAGCAGGGCATATTCCTCAAGGGACCCATCCACCCAGCGAATATGATCCGGCAGGGTGAGAGCTGCTACTTCGCCAACCCAGGCGGCGAGGCCTTTGTGGGTGGTCATTGCTTGCTCAACGATTTCCTGCACTGGCGCGTGGCCCATTGGCTTTCCCTTCATCGAATGGGTAGGTGGTATCTAAATGCTAGGGGGCTGCATTCGCCGATTTTAGGGATGGGAGGTGGGATGTAGTGGTCCACTTAGGGGGCAGAACCGCGGATTTGCGCGGTTCCTCGTATTTGTTACGGCCAACATTTGTGATCCAGATCACGTAGACCGGTCTAGTGGTGGAGGACACGGGCCTTTTGCGCCTTCTCGATTTGTACACCAGAGAAAAGTTGGGCTATAGTTATTCACGGCCCGAGGGTCGGAAACAAAACAAAGAAACAAAGAAACAAAATATGCGTGCGTAGCTCAACGGATAGAGCACCTGACTACGGATCAGGAGGTTGGGGGTTCGAGTCCCTTCGCGCGCACTTTAGAAGAAAAGCGGTCCACATCGGTGGGCCGCTTTTCTTGTTAACTCACCAGTAGTGCAGTTGAGAAATGGGACAGTTAGCGGGACTGCTTACTGAACTGCATGACTGACCGTTCGACGGCGGCCAGCACGGTTTCGTCGGCGAGCGTGCGGAAGTGCCCCGCCAAGGGCAGCTCGATGTTCACCGCCCCCGGGAGCGCGCTGCCGCCGGGAATGTGCGGATCAAACTCGGGATATATGGAGACCACGTGCTCATTGACCTCCAGCTGTTCGTGCAGGGACACCAGCACGGCATCGTCCGGCGAGAAGTGGCGCAGCGTGCGGGAAAGCATGTAGCGGGCGTAGAGGGAACCGGAAAAGGGTGTTCCAACGGCCACCAAGCCCAGGATTTTCACGGGGCGGGCCGGGGCTGGAACCGTGGTTCCAGCGTCGTCCGGGGTGGAAAGCTGGGCATCCAGCAGGGCATGCTTGCCAATCAGCCCACCCTTGCTGTGCGCAACGAAAATGCACCGGGCGACCCCGTGCTCACGCTGCAGCGCGGACAGTGCCCGTGCCACGATGGCTGCGGACTCCGGCACGGCGCGCCTGTTGATACCAAGCTGCGGCACGCCAAACACCCGGAAACCGGCAGCATTGAGCCGACGCGCTGCCGGCTGAAGGAAGAACCAGGTCTCGTAGACGCCGGGCAGCAGAACAATGGCCGGTTTGGCGTGGTCTCCTACCGCATAGGCGACCGGGCAGCGTGGCTCAAGGATTCCCCGCAGCTGCCGCCACCCCGCATACAGGTAGTCCAGGCACCACCAGCCCAGGCGCTTGACCGCCTTCACCTCTGACCCACGTGGTCCAGGATGTACCCGGCCACGCAGGCGCCGTCCTTGACCATGGTTTCGTGCCCGCGGCCGTCCACCTCCACCATGGTGGCATTGGGGATCAGGGCCGTGACCTCCTCAACCCATTCGTGAGGGCAGACGGGATCCCTATTGCCCCTGATAACCAGCGTGTGGGCCTGGATTTGCACCAGGGTATCCTCGACGGCGTGGTCCATCATGCTGCGCAGCTTCTTGACGAACCAGCGCGGGCCTGTTTTGGCATAGTTTCGCATGCCAATGCGCAAGACCTGGGGGCTTTCCCCAAAGAGGTCCTGCACCATGCGCCAGGCCTGCCTGTGAACGGTGCGCTCATGCCTGTTGACGGTGGGCGCCACCAGCACTACCTCGGGGAACAGGTCCGGTCTTTGCGCAGCAGCTTCCGCCACCACCTGGGTGCCCATGGAATGGCCCACCAGAACCGGGCGGCCCAGCCCTTCGAGCTCAACAAAGTCAATGAGGACCTTGCCCATGGCGGCCATGGTGAGCGCGCGGGCTGGTTCGGGGGCGTCACCAAAGCCGGGCAGGTCAAGGGCCACCACACGCCCGTGGCCCTCCAGCGCCGAGCTCAGCTGGGCAAAATAGGAGATCCCCATGCCAATCCCGTGGACCAGTAGAAAGGTCCGCCCCGACACTTGGTCGGTGTCCGTGGTGACAACCTCATAGCCGGACACTAAAACTTTACGCACACTCATGGAATCAGTATTGCCGAGATGTGGTCTGACGGGGTGACGCCACTCAACAAAACTGACCCGCAGAAAACGCCGAAAATTCGAGTTTTCGCGATGTTTTTCGGCGTTTTCTGCGGGCTAGCTGGGAGGGCGTGGGGATTACTCGGCGTCGACGAAGAGCTTGATTTTGGCCCGGATACCGTCAAAGTGGCTGCGCAGGAGCTTGGAAGCGGTCTTGGCATCCTTGGCGGCCACCGCGTTGTAGATGTCCCGGTGCTGGGATGCCGTGTGAATCAGGTCGGTCCCGCCGGTGCCGATCTCCACGTGAATCTTGCGGTAGACCTTCCAAAAAACGCTCATCAGGTTCATCAGAAGATCGTTGTTCAAGGGCTCAAAAAGCAGCCGATGGAATTCCGCGTCTGCTTCAGGGAAGGACTCGCCGTTGCCGGCCAGCTCCTCCATCTTCACCACGGCTTCCTCAATGCGCACCAGATGCTCATCCGTGACAACAGCTATGCATGCACTGATGAGGCCGGCCTCCAGGGCCTGCCGGATGTCAACCAGCTGCAAGGCTTCAAGGCCCTCGTGGCGCAGTGACAGCCGCCCCCGGAAGGTCAGGCCGTCGGCAAGCGCATCAAAGTTGCTGGGAGCCACAAACATGCCAAAACCGTGGCGGATTTCAATGACGCCAAGCGCCTGCAGCACCTTCAACGATTCACGCAGTGTATTGCGTCCCACACCGAGAACTTCGGAGAGTTCACTCTCGGTGGGCAGGGGATCGCCGGCATCCAGGTCTCTTTCCAGGATGAGTTCCATAATGTCTGCCTGCAAGGCGCGAAGCCGCACCTGGGCGCTGAAGCGGGCCTTGGGTGCTACCGTCGAAATGGACAACAAAACTCCTCAGAAATATTCGCCGCATGAACAACGCTTTACTCACTTTAGTGGTGATATCCGGGCCAACGGCCCCGATTCCCCCGTGACAAGCCATGTGGCTCTCGTGCCGTGGCGCCAACTGAGCGCCAACGTGATCCAAACCATAGAATATCGGATGTCCGACGACTTGCCTACACAATAGCAATGTTGTTTTGCGCGTCGGGGGTCCGCCGAGGGTCCGCCGAGACCAAAATGAGACCCTGGACCCACTTGACCAATCCATGTGATGGCTATTACAGTTTCCTCATAAGCATCGGACGTCCTACATCCGATAACAAATAGACGAAATGGTGAGTCAACAGAATGAGCAATACTCTTCAGAACCTGCCTGCGACACCCGCATCACGGCGTACGTTCCTCAAGGCCGCTGGCGTCTTGGGTGCAGCAACCGCTTTCACTGCAACTCTGGCCGCTTGCGGATCCAATGACGCTCCCAAAGAAGGCACCAACACGGCCGCCGTGAACAAGGATCTCAGCATCGAAGCTGGCATTTCCTACTCACTGTCCACCGGGTTCGACCCGATGAGCTCCTCAGGCGCCACCCCGCTGGCCGCCAACCTGCACATCTTCGAAGGCCTGGTGGAACTCCACCCGGCAACACGCAAGCCCTACAACGCTTTGGCTGCCGCCGACCCCAAGATGGTTGACGACACCACCTACCAGGTCACCATCCGCGACGGCGCCAAGTTCCACGACGGCACCCCGGTCACCACCGACGACGTTGTTTACTCCTTTGAGCGCGTCAAGGACCCGGCCAACAAGGCACTGTTCGCACAGTTCATCTTCTTCATTGACTCCGTCAAGAAGGTTGACGAGAAGACCGTTGAATTCAAGCTGAACACCCCGTTCGCCGGCTTCGGCCCTCGCATCTCAGTGGTCAAGGTTGTCCCCAAGGCCATCGCCTCGGCTGACCAGAAGGCCTTCGACGCCAAGCCGATCGGCACCGGCCCGTACAAGTTCGTTTCCGCAGCCAAGGACGACAAGATCGTCTTCGCCCGCAACGACGAGTACAACGGCCCGATGCCGGCACTGGCCAAGGACATGACCTGGTTCCTGCTCTCCGACGCCTCAGCCCGCGTGACTGCCATGCAGTCCGGCCGCGTCCAGGCAATCGAGGATGTCCCCTACTTGGATGTTGACGCACTCAAGTCCAAGGTTGATGTTGAAGCCGTGCAGTCCTTCGGCCTCATGTTCCTCATGTTCAACCTGACCAAGGCTCCCTTCGACAAGAAGGAAGTTCGCCAGGCCCTGCACTACGCCCTGGACAAGGAAAGCATCATCAAGACTGCCCTGCTGGGCAACGCGACTGCCGCGTCCTCCTACTTCCAGGAAGGCAGCCCGAACTACCAGAAGGCATCCACGGTTTACACCTACGACGCCGACAAGGCCAAGTCGCTGCTGTCCGCCGCCGGTGTCAGCGGTTTGAAGCTGACCCTGACCAGCACGGATACCGCGTGGGTCAAGGATGTTGTGCCGTTGATCAAGAAGAACTGGGATGCCATCGGTGTTGAAACCACTCTTGAGCCCCTCCAGTCTTCAGCCGTCTACGGCCCGGACAAGGTTGGCGGCCTGAAGTACGACGTCGTGGCAGCACCCGGCGATCCCTCGGTGTTCGGTAACGACGCTGACATCCTGCTGAGCTGGTTCTTCCGCGGCGACACCTGGGCCAAGAACCGCTTCGCCTGGAACAACTCGGCAGAATACAAGGAAGTTCAGACCAAGCTGAACGCTGCTCTGGCCGCTCCCGAAGCTGACGCCAAGAAGCTCTACAGCGAAATCATCAACATCATCGCCGAAGAAGCACCGCTGTACCCGATCTTCCACCGCAAGCTGCCCACCGCGTGGGACAGCAAGAAGCTCAGCGGCTTCGCACCCCTGCCCACCACGGGCGTGGCATTCATCGGAGTTGGCCGGACCTCCTAGGTTCGTCCGCTTTTCACAGACCGGAGGGGCTGTGGCCGTTCCTTGGCCACGGCCCCTCCCGTCTGAGACCATCTTTCCTATGACGCAGCACACAGTCCCCCTGAGGCGCTGCAAATAGAACCGGAGCTAGTACATTGGCAAACTTTTTGCGACTGCTGGGACGCCGGCTCGCAGCACTACCGTTGATGATCTTGGGTGTCACCCTGCTCGTCTTCGTAGTACTGCAGTTCGCTCCCGGTGACCGTGCCGTTGCCGCGCTAGGCGAAGGCGCCTCACAAGAGGCCCTTGAGCAATACCGCGAAGTCAACGGATTCAACGATCCCCTCTTCATTCAGTACTTCACCTACCTGGGCAAGCTCATCACCGGCGACTTCGGCACCACTTTGCCCCCCGCAAAGCCCATCACCGAAGTCATCGCCAGCGCCTTCCCCGTCACGCTTCAACTGACGTTCCTTGGCGTTGTCATAGCAGTCGTGATCTCCCTTGTCTTTGGTGTTCTTGCGGCCCTGTACCGCGACACCTGGGTTGACCAGGCCATCCGTGTATTCTCGGTTGCAGCCATCGCCACCCCGTCCTTCTGGTTGGGCATCTTGCTTATCCAGTGGTTCGCGCTCGGCGACAACTCCTGGTTCCCCTCAGGCGGCCTTGCCGATCCGGATGACGGCTTCATGGGCTGGCTCAAATCCATGACCCTTCCGGCGCTGGCCCTGGCCATCCCCGTCTCTGCCTCACTCATCCGGGTGGTCCGCACCTCCATGGTTGAGGAACTGGACAAGGACTACGTCCGCACAGCCATCGGCAACGGCGTCCCCTACACCACAGTTGTTTCCCAGAACGTGTTGCGCAACGCCCTTGTCACCCCGGTGACGGTGCTGGGACTTCGCATCGGCTACCTACTCGGCGGCGCCGTCGTCATTGAAATGATCTTCTCCCTGCCGGGCATGGGCCAACAGATCCTCAACGGCATCACCAGCGTTGACACCAACCTGGTGCAGGGCGTTGTGCTGGTCATTGCCGTGACGTTCGTGCTTGTGAACATCTTGGTGGACCTTCTCTACCTGCTCATCAACCCCCGAATCAGGACGGTCTAAGTCATGCGTAGCAAACTTGCCGAACGGCTAAGCGCGCCGGGCCTGCGCTTCAAGGCCCTGACCCTGGGCTCCAAGTTGGCCCTCCTCTTCCTGATCTTCATTGCCCTTGTGGCCATCCTGGCTCCCTGGATTGCGCCGCACGATCCCCTGGAAACAGGCGATCCCGCCCAGGCACCCAGCGCTGAGCACTGGTTCGGCACCGATCGCATTGGCCGCGACATTCTCTCCCGCCTGATGTACGGCGCCCAAGCGTCCCTGATGATCGGACTCGGTGCGGTTGCCCTGGCCATCATTGTTGGTGGCACCTTGGGCTCCTTGGCGGCAACCTCCACCAAGGCAGTCAACGAAACCATCATGCGCGTCATGGACGTTCTGATGGCATTCCCCGGTATTGCCCTTGCCGCCGTGCTGTTGACAGCCTTCGGCAACTCGGTGCCCACCATCATCTTGGCCATCGGCATCATCTACACCCCGCAGATTGCCCGCGTGGTCCGCGCCAACGTCCTGGCCCAGTACGGCGAGGACTATGTCCGGGCCGAACGCGTCATTGGTGCCGGCCGCGCCTACATCCTGCTCAAGCACATTGTGCGCAACACGGCAGCCCCCGTGTTGGTGTTTGCAACCGTCATGGTTGCCGACGCCATCATCCTGGAAGCCTCCCTGTCCTTCTTGGGCGCAGGCATCCAAGACCCCAACCCGAGCTGGGGCAACGTCATCTCCTACGGACGCAACCTGGTGCTCTCCGGCGGCTGGTGGGCAACCACCTTTGCCGGTATGGTCATCCTGCTCACGGTACTGTCCCTGAATATCCTGGCTGAAGGCCTCACCGACGCCATGGTTAACCCCAAGCTGAAGAAGGCTCCTCGAGTCAAGGACGACGACGGTTCGGCAGCTGCCGCTCTGGAGCTCGCCAAGGCTGATGCTGCCGCACGCGCAGCCATTGAGGACCCGTTCGCGGCCCTGAACAAGGAACTGCTGCTTCTGCAGGCTGTTGAAAAGTCCCGTTCGGACCGCCTCCCCCAGGTTGGCCCGGACGCCCGCGTGATCCTGGAAGTCAAGAACCTTTCCATCCGCTTCCCGGGCCGCTTCGACCAAACCCCCATTGTGGACAACGTCTCCTTCACCGTTCGCGAAGGCGAAACCATGGGCCTGGTGGGCGAATCCGGTTGTGGCAAGTCCATCACCTCCCTGGCCATCATGGGTCTGCTGCCCAAGACGGCCGAAGTGACCGGCTCCATCACCTTTGATGGCAAGGAACTTCTGGATCCGGCCACCAAGCACAGCTCCGCGAAGGCTTATGAGGGCCTGCGCGGCGAGCAGATCGCCATGGTTTACCAGGACGCGTTGAGCTCCCTCAACCCGTCCATGTTGATCAAGGACCAGATGTTGCAGCTGACCCGCCGCAACGGCCGCAAGACTCCTGCGGAGCTGCTGGAACTGGTGAAGCTGGATCCGGTGCGCACGCTCAAGAGCTACCCGCACGAGCTTTCCGGCGGCCAGCGCCAGCGTGTGCTGATCGCCATGGCCCTGTCCCGTTCACCGAAAATTGTGGTTGCCGATGAGCCCACCACGGCTTTGGATGTGACTGTGCAGAAGCAGGTTGTTGACTTGCTGAACGAACTGCGCGAGCAGCTCGGCTTCGCCATGGTCTTCGTCAGCCATGACCTTGCCTTGGTGGCCTCCCTGGCCCACAAGATCACTGTCATGTACGCCGGCCAGGTGGTGGAGTCAGCACAGGCTTCGGAGCTGTTGACCCACCCCACCCACGAATACACCCGTGGCCTGCTGGGCGCCGTTCTCTCGATCGAGTCCGACGCCGTCCGCCTGCACCAAATCCCGGGTACGGTTCCCTCACCCCGTGAGTTTGCCCTGGGCGACCGCTTTGCCGGCCGTTCGCAGCGTCCCGACGCTGATCCGAGCCAGCAGCTGGCGTTTGTCCCCATCACCCGTGACGGTGTGACAACTGACCACTTCTGGGCGAGCCACAGGCCCGAGGATGCGCTGGCAGTTTCCGGCACAGAAAAGGACAACGCATAATGAGCAAGCACACAGCGCCCGTTTCCGCGACAACACCGGTTATTGAGCTCAAGGACCTGCACGTCCACCACCGGACACGTTCCGGCGGGCTGTTCAAGCCCAGCTACGTCAAGGCCGTCAATGGCGTTGACTTCTCCATCAGCCGCGGCGAAACCGTGGGCATCGTTGGCGAATCCGGCTGTGGCAAGTCCACCCTGGCCTCGGTGCTGGTTGGTCTGCAGGAACCCACCTCCGGGCAGGTCCTGTTCCACGGCAAGCCGGCCATCAAGCGCAACGCCAGCATGCGCAAGGAATTTGGCCGGTCCGTCTCGGTGGTCTTCCAGGACCCCTCCACGGCACTGAACCCGCGCATGACCATCCAGGACATCCTGGTTGACCCGCTGGCTATTCACGGCATTGGCACCGGCGCATCGCGTCTGGCCAAGGTCGCAGAACTACTGTCGCTGGTTGGCTTGCCGCAGTCGGCAGCCGAGGTCACGCCGTCGCAAGTTTCCGGCGGACAGCGCCAGCGTGTGGCCATTGCCCGCGCACTGGCCCTGGACCCGGACATCATTGTGGCCGACGAGCCCACCTCCGCGCTGGACGTTTCCGTCCGCGCCCAGGTGCTGAACCTGCTTTCTGACCTGAAGAAGGAACTGAACTTGGGCATGGTCTTCATCAGCCATGACATCCAGACGGTCCGCTACGTGTCAGACCGCATTTGCGTCATGTACTACGGCCAGATTGTTGAACAGGGCTCGGCTGAGCAGATCTTCGACAACCCGTCCAACGACTACACGAAGAAGCTTCTCGGCGCTGCGCCGTCACTTCTGCACATCTAATTTTTCTACTAATCAACACAATTTTGGAGTAATCCCGTGACTACTGTCGCTTCCCGTTTCCAGGGCGTCATCCCGCCCGTATGCACCCCCCGCACCGCTGATGGCGCCATCGACGTCCCCTCCTTGGAGAACCTCACCCGCCACCTGCTCGACGGCGGCGTCACCGGCCTGTTCGTCAACGGCTCCTCCGGCGAGGTCACCCACATGACCAACACCGAGCGCGACACCGTGCTGACCACCATTGCCGGCGTCAACGCGGGCCAGGTTCCCTTGCTGGTGGGTGCTGTTGAGCAGACCACCAACCGCGTCATCGAAGAGGCACGCCGCATGGTGTCCCTCGGTGCCGACGGCGTTGTGGCCACCAGCCAGTACTACGCCATCAGCAACGCCGAAGAAAACGGCCGCCACTTCCGAGCGATCGCCGCATCCGTTGACGTTCCCGTCTTCGCCTACGACGTTCCCGTGCGCACCCACTTCAAGCTGCCCACCGACCTGCTCGTCGAGCTGGGCCGCGAAGGTGTCTTGGCAGGTGTCAAAGACTCCTCCGGTGATGACGTCTCCTTCCGCCAGCTGCTCATCGCCGCCAAGGACATCCCGAACTTTGACATCTTCACGGGCCACGAAGTGGTTGTTGACGGCGCCCTCCTCGGTGGCGCCCAGGGTGTTGTTCCGGGCTTGGGCAACGTTGACCCGGCCGCCTACCGCCGCCTGTTCGACCTGTCCGTGGCCGGCGACTGGGCCGGTGCTGCTGCTGAGCAGGACCGCATCACCGACGTCTTCAACATTGTCTACACCCCGAAGGCTGGCCGCGTTTCCGGCAACGCCGCAGGTTTGGGCGCGTTCAAGACGGCGCTGATGCTCATGGGCATCATCAAGACCAACGTCATGAGCACCCCGATGCTCGCCCTGGACGAGGACGAGACCGCAGCCATCAAGGTCATCCTTGCGCGCACGGGCTTGATCTAACACTCCTTTTTACAACTGACCCGCAGAAAACGCCGAAAATCACTCCAAAATGAGTGATTTTCGCCGTTTTCTGCGGGACCCTTCTATATTTGTCAAGCCGAGGCCGGGGTCTCGATTTTTGAGTTGAGGATTTTGTAGACGGTGCGGGCGAGGTAGCGTTTGAT
>NZ_JBTNDR010000044.1:0-28518 GCF_054510895.1 Arthrobacter sp. HLT1-20
GAGAGTAGGACACCGCCGGACAACACGTAAAAAAGGTAGAGGCCCCACACAACATGTGGGGCCTCCCTCCATTTAACAACCAAACCACACACACCACACACGGCCACCCCCCACCAGGGTGGCCATCACTATTTAACACGTAATACTAAGAGCGCTGTGCAGGACTCTCCCAGCGGTCGATATATGGTGGGCGCATTGCTAGCTATTGGGAAGAGTGACTCATGACTGTTTTGACGCCGCATCACGACGGATCCGCGCTGTATGTACAGGGCGAAGGAATCCTAGGGGAGCGCTGCACGCTGCGCATGCGCATTCCGCAGTCCTGGGGAACGGCCTCCCGTGTTTGGGTGCGCAATGTACAGGACGCCGAGCCGCGCTATGACGAGGCCCACGTTCTTGGCACGGTTGACGGTTGGGTTTGGTGGGAGGCATCCATACTGGCTGTCAATCCAGTGTCGCTGTACAGGTTCGTCATTGAAATTGCAGGCGATGCGGCGGAGGGCGCCAGCTACTGGCACCTGAACAATGCGGGCCTCCACGACCGGGACACCTCTGACTACAACGACTTCCGTGTCACCACGGCAATCGACGCCCCTGAATGGTCGCGTGACGCGGTCATGTACCAAGTGTTCCCGGACCGATTTGCGCGGTCCGCGGAAGCAGCGCAGCGGCCCACCCCGGAGTGGGCTGTTGCGTGCGACTGGCAGACGCCCGTCCAGGGCAACGGCCCGGACGTGGCCAGGCAGTTCTATGGCGGGGACCTTGACGGTGTCACCGGGAAGTTGGATGAGCTGGCTGCGCTGGGGGTGGACATTGTTTACCTGACCCCGTTCTTCCCGGGCCGTTCCAACCACCGCTACGACGCCTCCACCTTCCACTCGGTGGATCCGCTCCTGGGCGGCGATGAGGCACTCGTCCGGCTGGTGACGGCCGCCCACGCCCGCGGCATGAAGGTCATGGGGGATCTGACAGCCAACCACACAGGCGATGCGCACGAGTGGTTCACCCGTGCCCAAGCTGATCCCCATTCAGTTGAGGCAAGCTACTTTTACTTCAACGAGGACCACAGCGAGTACGAGTGCTGGTGGGGCGTAAGGTCATTGCCCAAGCTCAACTGGGGCTCGGATGCGCTGCGCGAGGCGTTTGTCACGGGCGAAGATTCTGTGGTGGCGCACTGGCTCAAGGCCCCCTTCAATTTGGATGGCTGGCGCATTGACGTTGGCAACATGACGGGCCGGCTCGGGGCCGTGGACATGAACCGTGAGGTTGCCGCGCTGATCCAAGCCAGAATCCTGGAACTCAACCCCAACGCCCTGCTGTTGGGCGAGGAGACCTCCGACGCCGGAGCTGACGTTGACGGGTTCGGCTGGCAGGGCGCCATGACATACTCCAACTTCACCCGGCCCATGTGGCAATGGCTGGCCGATCCCCGTGCGCGCGTGGACTTCTTCGGGACCCCGTTGCCCGGCCCCAACAAGGCGGCTGCCGAGGTGGTCCTTGCAACGCACAGGGATCTGTCCAGCGCCTTCAGCTGGCCGGTGCGCAACGCCACCATGAACGCCCTGAACACCCACGACACAGCACGTGCCGCCAGCGTCATGATCCCGGGCGGGCCCATTGTGGCGGCCGCACTGTCCATGCTCCTGCCCGGCATCCCCGTCATATTCTCCGGCGACGAGTTTGGTTTGGAGGGCTGGAACGGGGAATCCTCCCGCACACCCGTGCCCTGGAACGAGCCGGCGCGGATTGTCACTGATCTGCGAGCCGCCTACGCATCCTTGACGACCTTGCGCCATGAGAGTCCCGCCGTGGCGGACGGGGGCATGCGGTGGCTAATGGGCGACGGCGATGTGCTGGCTTTTGTGCGCGAGTCGCCGGAGGAATCCCTCTTCGTCGTCGCGACACGTGCTGACGTTGTAGGCCTAGACTTTGCGGAACTGGGCCTCGATCCGGCCGGCAGCCAGGCACTGAAGGTTGCCCCAGCATTCCATACAGGGGACTACAAAGTGGCGCATGACGTGGCACTGGCGGGGCCGGGGGCGTACGTCTGGCGCCTGCCGGGGGTGAGCGTCCCGCCGTCGTCCTAGCAATGCAGCTAGCGTGTGTGCTTCTTCTAGACTGGAAGGAGCACACACGGGCATTGACGGAAGGGTCTGCGCAGCCATGGCGGTACAGGAATTACATCTCAACCAGCAATTCGCACAAACACTGCGGGAGACCTTGCGAGAGGACCAAATCAGTGTTGCAGAAACTGATCTGCAGACCTACGCCATAGATCAGGGTCCCGTCACGGACTACCATGAGCCCGTTGCCGTGGTCTGGGCAGAGACGGTGGCCGAGGTGCAGGCAATTGTCAGGGCAGCGGCCGCCCACGGTGTTCCGCTGGTAACCCGTGGCGCAGGCACGGGGGTCTCGGGCGGCGCGCACGCAACGGCCGGCGCCGTGGTGCTGAATCTGACCCGAATGAACAAAATTCTGGAAATCAACGCCGCCGATGAAATTGCACGGGTTGAACCCGGAGTCATTAACGGGGACCTCAACTCAGCTGTTGCCGAGTTTGGCCTGATGTTTGCCCCGGACCCGGCCAGTTTCAAGATCTCCACCGTGGGCGGCAACATTGCCACGAATGCCGGTGGCCTGCGTTGTGCCAAATATGGTGTCACCCGCGACGCCGTCCTGGCCCTGGACGTGGTCTTGGCTGACGGCTCGCTCATTCAGACGGGCCACAGGACGTTCAAGGGCGTCGCCGGCTACGACCTCACGAGCCTGTTTGTGGGCTCGGAAGGCACGTTGGGCATAGTTGTGGGGGCGACCGTGCGGTTGAAGTACCTGCCTACGATAGTGCGCACGCTGGCCGTCTTCTTCCCAGACGTGCAGTCCGCAGCTGCGGGCGTTCTGGCGCTGGGTGCGGCGCGCGTGCAGCCCTGCATCCTGGAATTGCTGGACGGTCCTTCCCTGAAGGAACTGGACTTCCGCAACGGCAGCAACCTCTCCGAAAGGGGAACTGCGCTGTTGCTGATCCAGTTCGACGGCCTGGCGGCCGAGGCCGAAGAGGTGATTGCCGCCGTCGAACTTGAGAAGCTTGGTGGCACGGTCAGCCGCGAGGATCCGGCCGAGGCCCAGCGCCTGGTTGACCTGCGCCGCAACAACCGAGGGCTGGACGTGGACGCCGAGAACCGGGTGGGCGAGGACGTGGCTGTGCCGAGGTCACAGCTGGTTCACTACATCACCGCACTGGAGGAGATGGCTGTCCGCCACGGCGTGGAGTTGCAGGTCATTGCTCATGCCGGCGACGGCAACCTGCACCCCACCTTCTCGGTGCCCACTTTTGAGCCCGACCGTATCAAGGCACTCAACGCGGCACTGGATGAGTCCATTGACAAGGCGCTGGAGCTGGGCGGCACCATCACCGGCGAACACGGCATCGGGCAGTACAAGTTGCGCTGGTTGGGGCTTGAACAGGCCGAGCCGGTGCTGGAGATGCAACGCCAGATCAAGGCGCTGTTTGACCCGCAAGGAATCCTCAACCCGGGCAAGGCGATCCCGCCACGGGCCTAGATTTCCGGATCTGCATCGACGCTATCGCAGCAATGGCTGTTTTTTCGCGAACGCTATCGCAATGCCGCCGAGGCATTGCGATAGCGTCAGCTGAAAACTGACCATTGCTGCGAGAGGGTCGGGGAAAAACTGACCATTGCTGCGATAGCGTCGGAAGGAGATGCGGCTATTCGAAGGCTGCGTCTGGCAGGACTCCGCCTTCTAGCATCTTGATGGTTGCGGTGTCGGTGCTGAGCATGATGGCGTCCTCGTCCCGGCGGAAGCGCAGGATGTTGTCCACATAGGACTGGACCGCCTCCGCGAGTGGAACGTTGCGTTCCTCCTCCTGTGACTTGTACCAGCGGTGCTCCAGGACCTCGTGCACCACTTCGGCAGGTTCCAGCTTGCCGCCCAGCTCACGGGGAATGGAGCGCACAATGGGTTCAAAGATGGAGCTGACCCACTGGTGGGCGCTGATTTCCTCATCCTGGGGCGGCGTGACGTCATTGCGGAACGAGTCCATGTCGTTGAGGAGGCGCCGGGCCTGGTTCTCCTGGGCGTCGATGCCGGTCAGGCGGAGCAGGCGGCGCTGGTGGTGGCCGGCGTCGACCACCTTGGGCTGGAGCTGGATGGTGGAGCCGTCGGGGGTGGTCTTGATGGCGTACTCCTCAACATCGAAGCCCAGCTCGTTGAGGCGGCGGATGCGGGCGCCCACGCGCCACCTGTCCTCCAGCTCGAACGATTCCTTCTCGGTCAGCTCGGCCCACAGTCGGCGGTAGCTTTCCATGATGAGCTCGCTGGTGGCCACAGGATCCACCTTTTCCTCAATGAGCCCGCCCTCGAGCAGGTCCATGAGTTCGCCGGCAATGTTGACCCGGGCAATTTCAAGATCGTACTCGCGCTGGCCGGTGGACAGGTCCGGGTACAGTTCGCCGGTTTCGGCATCCACCAGGTACGCGGCGAAGGCTCCGGCGTCGCGGCGGAACAAGGTGTTGGAGAGGGAGACGTCGCCCCAGTAGAAGCCCACCAGGTGCAGGCGTACCAGCAGTAGTGCCTGGGCGTCGATGAGGCGGGTCAGGGTGTCGCGGCGCAGCTTCTGGGAGAACAGGGCGCGGTAGGGCAGGGAGAACTTCAGGTGCCGGGTGACCAGCACAGGGTCCAGGGGTGCGCCGCTGGGGGTGGTGCGGCCGCTGATGACGGCAACGGGTTCAACGCAGGGCACATCCAGCCGGGCCAGTTTGCGCAGCATGTGGTACTCGTGCCGGGCCACGTGCTCGGAGGTTTCCTTGATGGCAATGACGGAGCCGTCCAGGTGGGCAAAGCGGACTACGTGGCGGGAGATGCCGCGGGGCAGGGCTGCGAGGTTGGCCGCGGGCCACTCCTCCAGCTTGATGTGCCAGGGCAGGTCCAGCAGGCCGGGATCGGCGGCGGCAGCTGTGATGTTCAAGGACCCCATGACGGCTGCGGGCGGCGCGCTTTGCCGGGGCAACTTGCCAATCTGCTCAAAGTCGGTTGGCTCGTGGTTCCATTTTGCGCCTGGTTGCTCAGTCATAATACAAATTCTCTCTTAAATGGTGAAGCGCGGCTGCCTGTTGAAAAAGTCCAACAAGCAGCCGCGCTTCAAACAACTGGGCCCACGCCTGCGAGGGGCCCCAGCCGAGGTACGAGGCTGGGGAGCAGGTGGGGATTAGTCGCGGGTTACGGCCTTGTCACCCAAACGCAGGCCTGAGGTTGCATCGAAGAGGTGAACGTGGCCAACCTGGGGGCGGACGTGGATGGTGTCGCCCTTCAACGGTGGGCGGCGGCCGTCAACGCGGACAACCATGTCGCGCTCGTTGCCGTCGATGATGGCGTGGCCGTAAACGTAAGCATCGGCACCGAGCTCTTCGACGACGTCGGCCTCAACAGCCAAGCCCTCGCCGGCACCAACCAGCTCGAGGTCTTCGGGACGGACACCAACGGTGACGGTGTGGCCTGCGGCTTCGCCGAGGACGCTGCTCTGTACGGGGTAGATTGATCCACCGAACTTCACACCGCCGTCAACAACGGGCAGTTCCAGCAGGTTCATGGCGGGGGAGCCGATGAAGCCGGCAACGAAAACGTTCTGCGGTGCATCGTAGAGGTTACGCGGTGTGTCAACCTGCATCAGCAAGCCGTCCTTGAGGACTGCAACGCGGTCACCCATGGTCATGGCCTCAACCTGGTCGTGGGTCACGTAAACGGTGGTGACGCCCAGGCGGCGGGTCAAGGAGGCGATCTGCGTACGGGTCTGTACGCGGAGCTTGGCATCCAAGTTGGAGAGGGGCTCATCCATGAGGAACACCTGCGGGTTACGCACAATGGCGCGGCCCATGGCAACACGCTGACGCTGGCCACCGGAGAGTGCCTTCGGCTTGCGGTCAAGGTACGCCTCAAGGTCAAGCAGCTTTGCGGCTTCCTTGACGCGCTTGGCGCGCTCTTCCTTGGAAACGCCGGCGATCTTCAGGGCGAAGCCCATGTTGTCGGCAACGCTCATGTGGGGGTACAGCGCGTAGTTCTGGAAAACCATCGCGATGTCGCGGTCCTTCGGCGGAACGTCTGTGACGTCGCGGTCGCCGATCAGGATGCGGCCGGCGTTGACATCTTCCAGGCCGGCGAGCATGCGCAAGGAGGTGGACTTTCCGCAACCGGAGGGTCCAACGAGAACCAAGAATTCGCCATCGGCGATGTCGATGTTGAGCTTGTCAACAGCCGGCTTGGTGGTTCCCGGGTAAATGCGGGTTGCGTTGTCAAAAGTTACTGTAGCCACAGTAGTAAATCCCTTCATCGGCAGGTACGTGCCGAACGATCCTCAAGTGAATGGTTGTTTGGTTCATCAGGGACGCAGACTACCCAAGGGCAGCAGCGAGCCGACATATGAAGTATGACACATTTTCCCTATGACCGGGGTCACCTTGGGGTATGTGGCGCAATCATGTGCGCGGACGGCCTGCTACACAAGCTTAAGCTGTTCCGCCACCACGGCGCCGCGGTGCAGAACTGTGCGGTCCGCGGGCTTGTCCATGACTGCTGCAGCAACCGTGTCGCCTGCCACGAGCACAAAGCTTGCGACGTCGGACACTTGCGTTCCCGGCCTGTCGGAGACGGAGCGCAGCCTGGGTGTGGAACGGTCAAGGATGGAGGCCCCGCCCATGGTGGCCACGGCCACGGCGTGCTCGATGAGCTCATCGGCCCGGAAGCCGTTGACGAACGCCAGCTGCCAGGTGCGTGCCAGCATGTCGGCGTTTCCGTAGGGGGACCAGTAGTCGCGCTGGCCGTCCTCGCCCAGGCCCACGCGCACGCCCGCCTCGACCAGTTGCGCCAGGGGCGGTTGGTGGCCCGTGCCGGGGGCAACCGTTGCGGTGGAGATGTCCAGCTCCGCCCAGGTCTCGATGAGGGCGCGGGTGCGGGCCTCGCTGACGCCCCACAATGGGTAGCCGTGGGAGATGGTCACATTGCCCTGCATGCCCAGTGCCTTGGTGCGCTCTGCTATGAGGTCTGCGCTGAAGAGTCCCAGCTCGCCGGGTTCGTGCAGGTGGATGTCGATGGGCAGCTGGTATTTTTCGGCCAAACCAAACACAATGTCCAGGTGGCGCACGGGGTCGCGGTCCAGGGAGCAGGGATCGATCCCGCCCACCACGTCGGCGCCGGCCTTGAGCGCCTCCTCCAGCAACTCCGCGGAGCCCTTTTCCAGTAGCAGCCCTGCCTGCGGGAAGGCGATGATCTTGACCTCGGCACGGTCCTTGTGGGTTTCGCGGGCGGCGGCCACGGCCTCAAAGCGTTCCAGCCCGCAGTCCACGTCCACCTGGGCGTAGCTGCGGACGCGGGTGGTGCCACGCTCAATCATCATCCGCAGGGTTGTCTCCACGCGCTCGCCGATGGGCGCTTCGGCGGTGCGCCAATTGTTGCGGTCGTTCAGCATCATGCCCCAGACGCCGGGCGCGCCCGTGTGCTCCCGGAATGGCAGGCCCAGGCGGGTGGAGTCCAGATGCACGTGGACGTCGGAGAAGGAGGGCAGCAGTAGCCGGCCGCGGCCCTCCACCACAGTTGTGCCGGGTTCAGGGGGCGCCGGGTTGTGGGGTGTCACGGCGCTGATGTGTCCGTCGGTGACGGTGACATCGCTGAGGTCCCCACCCCAGGGGCGGACCTCACTAATGATGGAGGAGTTCACAGTGGTGCCTTTCATGCGTTGTGCGTGCCGCCGTTGCTGCGGGCGGCCAATAAGAGTTCAAGAAGTGCGGGCAGCTCGTGCGGGGATTCGATGCGGAACCGGGCGAGGCTGCCGCCCTGGCCCACTTTGACGCCCACATCCCCTGGGAGGAGGGCGGCGAAAGCGTGCTCGTCCGTGACGTCGTCTCCGGCGAAGAACGTTGCCGTTGCCTGGGTGGATTCCCGCAGCGTGGCCAGGCCCTCGCCCTTGTTGGCCGAGACCACGGAAATTTCCAGCACCATTTTGCCAGTGGTGATGGTGAAGGCGGGGTTATGGGCCAGCTGCCCATTGACAAGCTCGACGGCGGCCTGCCCGTCGGTTTCGCTGGCTTGCCGGTAGTGCAGCACCACACCTGCGGGCTTGTGCTCGGCCATGGTGCCCGGGAACCGTTCAACCGCTTCTTCCACTGCGGCGCGGGCCTCGGCCAGGGACTCGTGTTGGCGGCGGGAGGGTTTTAGCTCAGCTGAGCCAGGACCCAGTTGAACTTCAGCCCCGTGGCTGCCCACCAAAAGTGTCGGTTCCGGAGGGGCTGCGACCACACGCAAACTGGCCAGGGCCCGCCCGGACACGAGCGCCGTCGTCGTACCTTCCAAGGCGGCCAAGGCTGCGAGGGCTGCCGCGGAGCGGGGAAGGGGCCGGGCATCCTCGGCACGGTCGACGATGGGGGCCATGGTGCCGTCAAAGTCCAGGGCCACCAAAAGGTGCTGTGTCTGTGCCAGGGTGATGACCGCGGCGCGGAGGTCCGCCGGTAACTCAGCTGTCATCGCGGACGGCCTTCTTGGCGAGGGTGCATAGGAAATCCTCGCTCCAGCGCTGGACGTCGTGGGAGAGGACTTGCTTGCGCATGGCGCGCATGCGCCGGCTGGACTCGTTCTTGGGCAGCTTGATGGCCCGCACAATGGTGCTCTTGAGGCCGTCGATGTCATGCGGGTTGATCAACAACGCCTGTTTGAGTTGGTCGGCGGCGCCGGTGAATTCGCTCAGGACCAGGGCGCCGGTGTTGGCCGTGCGGGCGGCGACGTACTCCTTGGCCACCAGGTTCATGCCGTCGCGCAGGGCTGTCACCAGCATGACGTCCGCGGCCAGGTAGAGCGCCACCATTTCCTCGACGGGGTAGCTGTGGTGGAGGTAGCGGATGGCGGTGTTTTGGATGGTGTCGAACTGACCGTTGATCCGGCCCACCATGCCTTCCACGTCCTCGCGCAGCTGCTTGTACGTTTCCACGCGCTCGCGGCTGGGGCTGGCCACCTGGATCAGGGAGGCGTCCTCCACCCTGACCCTGTCGTCATGGAGGAGTTCGCCATAGGCCTTGAGACGGTGCGTGATGCCCTTGGTGTAGTCCAGCCGGTCTACGCCCAGGAGGATGGTTTTGGGATTGCCCAGGTCCTCCCGGATCTGCCGGGAACGGGCAATGATGTCCGGGCGGGCGGCGAGTTCTTGGATCTGGCCCACGTCGATGGAGATGGGGAACGGTTCGGCGCGGGCAATGTGGCTGATCCGGCCGTTGGCGTCCTTGACATGGACCTGCTTGGCTTTGACGCCGGCACCGAGGAAGCGCCGGGCGGAGCGCAGGAAGTTTGCGGTGTCATTGGGGCGTTGGAAGCCGATGAGGTCAGCGCCCAGCAGCCCCTCCAGGATGGCCTGGCGCCAGGGCATCTGGGCGAAAATCTCGGGGGAGGGGAAGGGGATGTGGTTGAAGAAGCCGATGCGCAGGTCGGGGCGGAGGGCGCGCAGGTACTGCGGGACCAGCTGTAGCTGGTAGTCCTGCACCCAGACGGTGGCGTTGGGGGCCGCGGCTTTGGCGGCGGCCTCGGCGAAACGCATGTTGACCAGTTGGTAGGAGTCCCACCAGGTTCGGTGGAATTCAGGGGGCGCAATGACGTCGTGGTAGAGGGGCCAGAGCGTGGAATTGGAGAAGCCCTCGTAATACAGCTCAACCTCGTCGCTGGACAGCGGGACGGGGATGAGGTCCATGGACTCGTGGTGGAAGGGTTCCAGCACCTCGTTGGGGGCGCCGTGCCAGCCCACCCATGCGCCGTCGCGCGTTGCCATGACGGGGGCCAAAGCGGTGACGAGGCCGCCCGGCGCGCGTCTCCATCCGGCGTCGGAATCTTCAGTGGAAATCCTGTCCACCGGCAGGCGGTTGGAGACCACAATGAAGTCCGAGCCGCCTTGGTGGATGGGCTGTATTCCCGGCGTATCTTCAGGCATGTGCAACTCCCGTGGTTGAGACTAGGGTTTGTGTCAGCTTAGCGGCTTGGCTGCCTGCGCTGTCATGAAGTGGCATTTTGTGCGGTCCTGTTACCTTGAGAGCTTTCTCCAAGGTTTCTCCCCTAAGATAATCAAGAACACGCCGTAGAACGGCCCTTTTTCATGCCCAAAGACTTGAGGAACTATGAGCTCTAAAAATGATCCGCGGTTATCCAAGGCTGAGCGCACAGCTCTAGCTCGCGAGCAGGCCAAAACCATTCGGGACGCCCAGCTGAAGAAGGAAAAGCGCAGAGGCTGGCTGATACGCGGTGGCGTTTTGGCAGCCGTGGTGGCCATTGTTGTCATTATTGCGCTCATAGTCATCCAGACGAACAAGGCCAACGAGCCGGTAGCGTCCACGGGCCCCGTGCCGACGAACATGAACGCCTATGGCGGTATCACGCTCGGGAAGGATGGCGCGGTCATCAAGCCGACCACCACCGAGACCACAGTGGATGTTGACAAGCTGGGGACGCCTCCCACAGCGGCCGCGGAAAAGGCTTTTGACCTGCAAAAGATTGGCATCCAGGCCTCCGCCACCGGCGAGCCGATCCAGACTGTTGTTTACTTCGACTTTATGTGCCCGTTCTGTGGCGCATTTGAAAAGCAGTTTGGTCCGCAGCTGAAGTCCTTGGCCAGCGAGGGCAAGATTACGGTTGAATACCGCGCGCTGGGCTTCCTGGACCGTTTCTCCTCCGGTACCAACTACTCCTCACGCGCCGGTGCAGCTGCCGCCTGTGTGGCCGACAAGTCCCCGGAAAAGTACCAGGCATTCCTGGATGTCTTGTTCGTCAACCAGCCCGCTGAAAACAGCAAGGGCCTGGACAACGCCACGTTGAAGAAGTACGCCACAGAGGTGGGTGCGGCGGACATCAGCTCCTGCGTTGATGCCAAGACCTTCCGCCCGTTCATGGCCAACACCACCGGGCTGGCAACCAACCATGGCGTCACGGGAACACCCACGGTGTTCATGGACGGCGCGCAGTGGCAGTCACCACAAACCTTTGACGACTTCCTGGCCAAGGCACTGGCCGCCAAGAAGTAATTCTTTCCGAAGAAATTCTCCCTAGAAACCGGCTTTCCTCTTGCTCTTTTGGGCTTGGGGGAGCCGGTTTTTAGTTTTCTCTCCCTGTACGGTAGCCTTGTCTAGCGCTTGATTGCGTTTGCCTCCTTAGCTCAGCTGGCCAGAGCACCGCTCTTGTAAAGCGGGGGTCATCAGTTCGAATCTGATAGGGGGCCCAAAAAGCCCGGAAACACAGGGATTTTGGAAGTGAGAATGGCCCCGAAAGGGGCCATTCGTCCTTAACTCTCCACAAACTCTCCAGATTAACTCTCCACTTTGGTTATTTGCCGCTAGTTTCCGCTGTTTTTGGAGGGTCTTCATAAGGCTCATGATCCTCCGAAAGTGGAGACTTGTCAGCCTCCGGGAGTCGGACTGGTGCAGTCAGGTCTGGGGCGGGTGCGTCCCCTTGTTGAGCCTGACCCTCAACTGTTTGGACTTGCTCATGCTTCGGTCCAGACTTGCGTTGCGGCTTGAAGGCGTCAACGACGGACCTGGTGTCCAAAGCCCCACGGCGTTCTTCAATGTAGTGCTCCTGCGTCATTGACACTTTCGAATGGCCGGCCTGGTAGGCGGCAGCCTCAGGCCCCATGGTTCTGGCAATGATGGTCGCGTTGGTCTTCCTGAAGGTCTTCAGCGTCACCCAGTCGTACCCAATGGCGTCCGACGCTACGCGCCAGATTTTGCCCACGTTGTTCGCATCCATCACAGTACCGGTGGAGGACGGGTAGATCAGGTCCAGTGGGTTGGGTATTGCCGATCTTGATTGGCGGAGACGGCGCTTGCGAAGTTGCCTGACCAGGAAATCAGGGACCGTGAGCTGGCGGATGCCATGCCGGGTCTTTGGATGGTCTTGGATTCTGACACCGCCAACGGTGGTTCTGATAACTGTGGTGTGGATGAAGACTATGGGCGGGTTGGCCTCCAGATCGAGATCTTCCCACAACAGTGAAAACAATTCGCCGGGCCGGACACCCAGAGCGACCATGCCATCCGCAAATTCGTGGAGCTCCTGCGAACGCGGCCGGCCAAGCCTCGGAGCTTTTTCCCACGCAATGAGCTTCTTCCGCAGGTCCTGATACTGCACAACATCCAGAGCCTGAGGTTTCTTCGTCCGAAGCCGCGGAATCGATACTCCGAGGACTGGGTTGACGACAACGGCATCGTGGCGCAGGGCAACTTTGAACATCCACGAGAGCACGGCACCGCATGTTCGGGCAGTGGACGGCCCAGAGTCCTCAACAACGGAGCGAATGAAATGGTCAACGAGGCCAGAGGTGGCCTCGCCAACTCTGACCGAGCCGATTCTGGGGGAGATGTGCTTCTTCACCATGTAGGCATATTTGTCTTTGGTGCGATCTGCCCTGTCGGACGCCTCTAGGTCAACAAGAAAGATCTCAATGAGGCGGTCGATCTTATCGGCACTGGTGACCAAGCCGAATCGCGGGGTCTTCCGGTTGGCGAGCTTCTGTTGCAATTCCCGACGGGCAGCAGCCGCGGATGGTCCCCGGGCCTCCACCCTGCGAACTTTTCCGTCCATGTCGCGGTATCGAGATTCTGCTAGCCACGACTTGGCTGACGAACGTTTGGTGTGGATGGATCCCCACGCGCCGAGTGGGAGTGGTTGTCTGCTCATTGTTGAACCACCTGTTCGGCGCCGTTAGGATTCCGAACGCTGGGCGAGCCACGCATTCAGGTCCTTGCGTGTGACGCGCAAGTGCCGGCCGATACGGTATGCATGCGGTCCCACACCCTTGGCTCGCCACTGGTAAAACGTCTGTTCCGGGATTTGCAACAGACTGCAGATCTCCTTTGGCGTCAGCCACTCATCCATTGTTGCCGTGGTCGAATCAGCAGCTACTACTTGCTCATACATGTCAGCCTCCTCTGGTTTCCTTCGTACCCTGTTCATGGTGGTTCGCAGGCTAAGCGACGTCATTTATGCGGATACTACTCGTGGTGACCTGGCAGTTCGTAGACGGACATTGCGTAAGCGATTTGCTCTCTGAGCGGCCACACAGGCCAACGCGTACCCCTGCAGCTCAGTGGACAGAAGGCGCGGCTCGTGGTGTTCCGAGACCGGTGCTCCGCATTGGGGGCATCAAATCCCGGTCAGAAGAACACGGCCATTTGAAGGTCCGCATCAGTCAGCGACGTGCTCAAAAACGACGCCGAAACCTTGGATGCCAGATGTGTGCCGAACTTTGAAGGGTTTATCAGCATCGAGCGTGTGGCCGATCGGCATTGACTTGGTGTCATCGTTGGCAAGACTGTGACTCAGCGACGTGAGTTTTGTGGGGACAAGGGGGATGCGAAGCGTGGGTTCACTGGATCATGGAGGTGAAAACGGCGTTCAAGAATCCAGAACGGCGTGTTGTCTGTACTGTCGGTGCAGAGTTGTGACCCGACTGCTGGCGCTTCGAAGCGTGCACGTTGGCGATCAGCCTTGTCAAACCCGCGCAGTCCAAAGTGTCTTATGACTAGCGGGGAACACTTCAATTAAGGCCCAAGGTTGTGAGACGTAATTGCGAGAATTTCCGAGCAAGGACAAATACGCGTGATTCAGCGGAATCTGGAGCGCCACGTCAGTGGCGGAAAATTGGCCGGTGAGACGTCTCGTGTCCTTAGGGATACTAGACACTGCCCTCGTGCGTATGACGCCCGACCATCGGGCTTAATGTCGGGCCACCGATACTGGCACGCGCTCAACGAACCTGCTGCGGCTCCCATAGACGTCCTGCACTTGTCCGGCGATCGTCCGGCTTGCGGGCGATTTCCTCCCGGCCATTACACAAGTACGCTACGCGCTTCTGAGGTAGCCATTGATGACGTCATCTAGTGACCTGGCGTTGCCAAATTTGGCAACAACCCGTAGTATTGCACTCATGGATCAGGGAGAAAGTGTTGCTTCGTTACTTCGGGAGCTACGTCATCGCAAAGGCCAAACACTTCGTTTCGCCGCAACCGAACTCGGCGTAGCGCCTTCTCAGCTGTCCCGCATGGAACGGGGAGAGCGACCAGTAGGCGAGGAAGCTGCTCAGCGTTTAGCACGATACTACAGTGTTCCCATCGAGGACATCGTTGTGGCCCAGGGGCGGTTACCTGAGGATATTATCCAAATTCTTCAATCAAATCCCGCCGAAATAAGCTTCCTAAGGGCAAAGTACAAGGTATGACAGCTGCCTCTTCGTCGGCCCCCGCCGACTGGACCTCCTCATTCGTGGGTCAAATCATGGGAAGCTATAAGATCGAGCGATTGTTGGGCGAAGGACACTTCGGCCTGGTCTTCGAAGCTGTTCCCCTTTCGGGCGGAGCGCGCGTTGCAGTGAAGATCCTCAAACCCGGTATGAGCAGTTCCTCCTCAGTCCTCGACTTCGAGAACGAGGGGCTCCTCCTCAGGAAACTTGAATCGTGCGATGGTGTCATTAACTATCTCGAGGGTGGAACGCACACTATCCAGGCGACTCTTTCTGGTGGCTTAGTCATCCCTATTGACGTCCCATACCAAACACTGACGCTGGCTTCCGGCTCCCTTGACGAGATCAGTAACGACCCGGTAGCACGAGACCGCCTTGATCTGGTGGAAGCCTTGAGCCTTTGGCGATCCGCGGTGCTCAGCCTCATGCGAATGCACCAAGGGGGCGTTGCTCATCGAGATCTAAAATGCAGTAATTGCCTCATCATGGTAAATAAAACCGGAAATGTGATTCGATTCGGCGACTTAGGCCGCGCTAAGGATTTATCTGTACCACCGATGCACGATATCTTCACCTACGTTTTGGGTCGAGGAGATATCAACCACTCACCGCCTGAGGCTATTTATTTTCAAGGCGGAGATAGTAAGAATGATTTTCTCGCAGCAGACTACTACGGCGTGGGATCAATTTTCATCGAGTTGCTGACCGGCTTTTCCCTCACCCGATTGGTCACCAACGACCTAAATTCGGCAATGTCACGGGGAAAAAGTGATTTTCTTTCAGGGGTACGCCGCGACCTGAATGTTTTGAGTGCAAAGCACGATTACGTTATCGGAGGCATTCTCGAAAACCTGCCTAAATCTGTGCGTAGCGATTTATCATTAATTTTAAAATCACTTTGCCACCCGGACCCTCTTCAGCGGTTATCACAATCTCCATTCCGCCGCGACAGAAATGCTACAGAAAAGCTTGAATGGATATTGAGGCGGATAGACATTGTCATTCTGCACTTGAAAACCGGAAGACGTCAAGCGCGCCGCCACGAAAGGAAGGCTGCATAATGCAGACTTTAGGTGTAGTTGAATCGATAAGCAATGACATTACATTTCGAAATGTAGACCCCGTTCCTGCGCGGCCCACCGCGCGCAACGCGTTCGATAACTCGGTCACACACGCTTCAAGGAAGGGAACCGACGAAGCGGAAATGAACGCTGCTGTTGCAGCGACCCTTCAGCAAGCACTCGATCGAGCCCGTCTGGCTCTCAAGAACTCTCGAACTACTACAACCCTGGCCCTTCTAGCTCAAGCTCTGGAATCCTGCTCTCTTCAGGACAAGGCCGTGGAAGTTGCTAATGAGGTCCTTAGCGAGGCTTCTTTTACGTCACGTGGGAAGCTCCTTGATCCAATTGCCGTCAGAGTTGCCATTGAAATTCTACTTCGTGCACAAGACCTTGATAAGGCTGTAGAAATCGCCACATCACTACCTGTGGACGCCCAGACGAAATTACTCGTTGCGGCTGCTTTGAGTGATGCGGGAGATTTTGAGAAAGCTCGTGAGCTCATTGACGAGGTGGACTCCGAGGATAAGGAACCTCTTCTTGCCTTCGTCCTTCTCAGCGAAAATAAAAATAAAGAGGCTATTCCCATACTCAGGTCCGCTCTTCGTCGTCATCCTGCGGATGCCGACAGCGCCCACAACCTCTCCGTAGCATTCCTGAGGATGGGTTCAGAGCGAAAGGCGCTTGCATCTGCCTTACGAGCTACCCGTTCTGCACCAGGTCGCCAGGATATTTCATTGCGGTATCTCGAGATGTTACTAACAAGTGGGCGTCCTGCCGCGGTCCTTGCCGAGATTGAACGACTCATTGGGGAAGGAGTCAAACCCGTCGCTCAGATTGCTGTTCTTCAAGCGAGAGCTTCTCTTATTGAAAGCAAATTCTCCAAAGCGGAGCAATACCTTCAAACGGCGAGTGACTTGGCACGCAAGGCAGGAGACGACAGTATTTTCATTGAAGTGGTGAGCAACCTTGTACGACTTCGTGCTGCCAACGGTCGCATAAAACACGCCTCAGCAATGAAGCAGCTGATCAAACTCAATGAAGAGCACCCAACTAACTGTTCGATTGTCGCAAATATTGCACAGCTGTCCACTCGACGTGCTGACGTGCCAGCACTTAAACGATCATTTGTTGCATCGAAGGATTACCTGGATCCGGAACGGACGGCATACATTCAGTATAAGATTGCCAGTCTGGAAGGTGATAACGTCCGCTCGGCTGTGCAGGCAGAAAAATGGTTGTCGCTCGAGCCGCGGAATGCTTACGCAGCGTCGGCAGCAATGGTTGCATTGGGTATCGGGGTTGAAGATTGGGATGCCGCGGCAGCTGTAGCACAGAGGACCTTTGTCGAAGAGAGGCTCGACCCAACACTTTTGAATAATGCCGCCTATGTCATTGCGATGTCGGGACGTCCTCTACTCGCAATTTCCCTGCTCGAGCCTTATGCGAGTAGCGATCCCGTTTTGAAAGCCACACTGGGCCTTGCTTACCTTGCCGCGGGAGATGTTCACCAGGGCATGCGACTTTACAGAGAAGCCGACCATTGCGCGAGTACGCAGGGTTCTGATTTTCGTAGTCTTATGACTATGCACCAGGCGCTTGTCGTTCGACAGCTCGGACTTGATAAGTCAACGGACCCCCTGATGTTAACTGCCTTATCCTTAGTACCGGTCAACCTTCCGGACGATTGGGCACAGCGACCGGAATTTCTCCGCCTTCACGCCCTAGCAGAGAAGCACGGTTATCCCTGGCCTCTCTCGCTCTAGTCGGCTATGCGTGCTCGATTTTACTCCTGATGGATGGTGCTGACCTTATGGCCGTCCTGGGGCGTAGGTTGCCGTCTTATGAACCGATTACTCGTAGAGAACGGGCTCTTCCGGATTGAGGGTGTAGAGGGCGCTGCAGCGTAGTGAGCTGGAGTTCGTGGGGTTGTTCCAGAATAAGGTGAGGGCCTTGGGAGAGAATCGGATTGTCTAGATCTAAATTTTCTTCCACAAGGCCCTCATGAATAACGCTACCTTCCTGCGCCCTGACCTGACTACTTTCTGCCTCCTTGACGGCCTTGGGTTGGAACTCACAGGGCAATGTTTGTTCCCGGACCGTGCTGTTTTGGCGTGTCGGGTGGTGGAGCCTGATGAGTGGTGCAAGAAGTGCGGTTCCCAGGGCGTCCCACGGGATTCCGTGACCCGCAGGCTGGGCCATGAACCCTGCGGCTGGCGACCCACTATTTTGTTGGTCCGTATCCGCCGTTACCGCTGCAGTGGATGCGCTCATGTGTGGCGGCAAGACACCACGAAAGCTGCTGAACCGCGGGCGAAGCTCTCCCGTCGCGGACTGGCCTGGGCACTGGAAGGCATCGTGGTGCAGCACCTCACTGTCGCCCGCGTCGCCGAGGGGCTGGGCGTCTCCAGGAATACCGCGAACAATGCTGTTCTGGCAGAGGGCAAGCGGGTGTTGATCGATGACCCATACCGTTTCGATGGGGTGAAGGTCATTGGTGTTGACGAGCATGTCTGGCGGCATACCCGCCACGGGGACTAGTACGTCACGGTCATCATCGATCTGACTCCGATCCGCGATAAGTCGGGCCCGTCCCGGCTGCTGGACATGGTCGAGGGCCGCTCCAAGCAAGTCTCTGCCAGCCGGTTGCAGGCACGCCCGCAAGCATGGCGGGACGGGATTGAAGTAGTGGCCATGGACGGCTTCTCCGGTTTCAAAAGCGCCGCCACCGAGGAACTGCCCGAGGCTGTTCCTGTCATGGATCCCTTCCATGTCATCCGTCTGGCAGGGGACGCCCTCGATGTGTGCCGGCGCCGTGTTCAGCAGGCAACGTGCGGGCATCGCGGCCGTGCCGGGGATCCACTCTACAAAGCAAGACGAAACCTGCACGCCGGCGAAGGACTCCTGACAGACAAGCAGCAACAACGACTTCAGGACCTCTTCGATGCCGATACGCATGTTGAAGTTGAAGCGACGTGGGGCATCTATCAGCGCATGATCACCGCGTACCACGAACCAGACCGCGCCCAAGGAAAGAACCTGATGCAGGCCGTGGTTGACTCCCTCGGCACCAGCATCCCGACCGCCCTCACCGAGCTCAGAACGGTGGGTCGCACCCTCAAACGCAGGGCAGCGGACGTGCTCGCCTACTCCGACAGACCCGGGACCTCCAATGGCCCAACCGAGGCAATCTACGGCCGTCTGGAACATCTCCGTGGCTCGGCCCTGGGCTTCCGCAACCTCACCAACTACGTCGCTAGATCATTGCTGGAATCCGGCGGATTCGGACCGAAACGACACCCTGGATTCTGAAGAGCCGCTTTGGCGTCCAGAAAGTTGCTCCGTCGGGGATGCACTTTGAGAGTTCAGGGTCTGCTGCCGGATACATGAACTATCTCTACCATGCCGTGAGGCTCCGAGCTGATAGTTACGTCGCCAGCGCTTGTTCGTCGATGCGTGTGCGGCCCAATTGACCGCAATTTGGCGGTAGAGCAAGGATCTTGGCATTGGGAACTTTTGTAGCAATCCGTGTCGGAGGGCTGTGCCATACTGGGGCGAAGCGGCGCTAGCCGTGCGGTGTGGAGGGACCTGATAAGAAGACTCGTTAATCGCGGAAGCATCAATGAAGCTGTGTGTTGACGAAAGATGCCTAGCTCACCGTCGTCATGTAGGCCGCAATTCGATCGACGATTGCGGGGCCAAGTAATCGGACAGAGTCGCGTACCGCAATGAACTTGACCGATTGAAAAATGATGTCACAATAAACACACGTAGATAAATTGGCAGCCTCATCACGGCTCAAATGATATAAGGATATTGGGGAATGAAGCGATACGATTTGGGATCTGAATGGCGAAAATGGGATTTGCATGTACATGTCCCGGGGACGAAGCTAAATAACGGCTACGAAACAATTTCTGGTAAGCCGGACATTGATCGTTTCTGTAAGATTATTGAAGAATCTGACGTTGAGGTCATTGGTCTTACAGATTATTTCTCTTTAGACGCGTTCTACTCCGTGCGTGATCGTTTCATTGAGCTCTACTCTGAAAGTAGTAAAGTACTTCTCCCTAATCTTGAATTACGCTTGACCGACATTGTTAATAAAGATGGGCAGGCCGTAAACGCTCATCTAATTTTTCGTCCCGATTTGCCCATTGAAAAAGCAACAAGATTCTGTCAAGCGCTGAAAACTTCTGAGCATGTCGATGGTGGAATTCAACTTAGTTGTGTCGATCTGACTAGTGCGACTCTTATTAATGGTGCGACCGTATCTAAAGAATCGATTGCTCAGGCTATCAGGGAAGTATTCGGAAAGGATGCGGCACCTTCAGATAATGTACTCTTCATTGTCTCCGCCAAGGGTGATGGCATCCGGGCAGGTGGCACCGGGGTACAGCGAAAGGCCGTAATTGTTGACGAGATCGACAAGCAAGCCGATGCAATCTTTGGCAACACGGGTAGCAGGGACTGGTATTTGCAACAAAATCGCTATGAGAATAAAAGTCTAGTATCCCGACCTAAACCCGTATTTGGTGGTTCGGATGCTCACAATTTTGATCAACTTGTGAACACGTTAGGTAAGCAGACTAGGGCAGATGGGTCGCGCACGGATATAACTTGGATCAAAGCTGATCCAACTTTTGAAGGATTACAGCAGACGCTAATCGAACCAGCCGAGCGGGTCATCTTGCAGGAGTCTATGCCTGACGTCAAAGAGCCGTACAAGGTTATTCGTGAAATACGCTTTCCGAGCTCGTCAATCTTTCCAGAGTCTGTAAAGTTCAATTCAAACCTTACGTCAATTATCGGAAGTAGATCGTCGGGCAAGTCGGCGCTCCTAGCCTATATTGCTCACGCGGTAGACCCCGCCTACACCGTTAAGCAACAGAGTGCTGCTAGCGGCCAAGACGAATCAAAAGTAGGACCAGCCGCGGCCTACACTTGGGCTGCGGTTGCGGCCGAAGAACGCAAAGTGGTCTGGGCTGACCCTACCGTCACTGAAGGTCAAGTTATCTATATCCCTCAAAATTCTCTATACGAAATAAGTGAACAACCTCGGGAGATCAACAAGAAGATCCGGCCGGCGCTCTTTCGTAAGTATGACGATGTTGCTGTCGCTTTCGAACATCATGTGGCGGTGACAAAAGAAGTTGTGGGGGCTATCAAGCAAGCAGTGTCGGAGTGGTTTGAGGCCAACCGTCAAGTTGACGAACAACGTGAATTGATTAAACAGATAGGTGATAAGACCGCCATAACGAATGCACGGAACGAATTTGATCGCCAGGTAATCGAGCGACAGGTAGATTCAACCCTGAGCGCCGAAGACATGGAAAGTTATCAGGCTGTCTCTACGAGCCTTGTGAAGTTGGCGTCCGACAGGGATGTCGTTGCAACGTCCATACGGCAGCTTGAACCCTACGTGGTCCACGGAAAGGCAGACGGGACGTTTCAAATTGCAGATAGCGCCGTTCGTGTTCAAATCTCGAGCTATCCAGACGTGGCGAGTCTTCCGGTCGACTTGGCGGAGGAGATCGACGTCTTGACCGCTGAGGCGCAGAGGACTTTGCAGGCTGCTATCGAGACGAAACTCCTCTCCTATCGGATCAATTTGGCTTCCGAGGACGTACAGCTGATTTCGGATACAGCTAAGGTCAACGCTGAAAATGCCGATCTTATTGTTCGAAACAAGGCAAATACCGCTGTCGATGGACTGCTCGCTAAGAAGCAGGTGGAGCAGGCAAAGCTCGATCAGATCCAGACTCTAGAGACCGCGCTCGGGAAGAAGATCGCTGAAAGAGACAAACAGCCGGGACTTATCGATGGAGCCCGAGCGCGTCAGACCGAATCCCTTGGGCAGCTGGAACAGGTCTTCGGCGCTAGCGTGAGGTCATTGGAGCAATTGACCTTTGGCATGGAGACTGATTTTGACCCAGTGGCGCTTACGGATCTGGGTATCCCGCTCAAGAAGAACGCTGGAAGTGTTTGGATAGTGAAGGATGATCTGCAGCGCGTCGACATGGCAAAAGCGGCCACGAGTCCAGCTGAACTTCTTACCGATCTGGCGACAGGGAGTCAGAAGTTGAATCGTGGATACACCCCAGAAGCTGTCGTTGCGGATATTCTTTCTGCAACCCCTGAGGTCCGCTTCAGTGCAACTCTGGACGGCGACGGAATTGGCGGCTTCGCTGAATCATCCATGACGCCAGGGAAGCAGGCATTATTTGCGTTGACGTTGATCCTCAACGAGGCTCAGGAACCATGGCCACTTTTGATCGACCAACCCGAGGATGACTTGGATAGTCGCTCGATATATGAGTCGATCGTTCCGTATCTTGTCGAGCGCAAGAGGGGGCGCCAGATTATCATGGTCAGCCACAATGCCAATCTTGTCATCGGCGCAGACTCAGAGCAGGTCATAGTCGCTAACCGCCATGGAAGTGACCGTCGGAACAAAGGTGAGAGAACCTTCGACTACCTGTCGGGGTCCCTGGAACATTCACGTCCGCACAAGAGCAATCGCCATGTCCTTCAAGCGCAGGGCATACGGGAACACGCTTGTATAGTGCTGGATGGGGGACAGGCCGCCTTCCAGAAAAGAAAAGACAAGTACAAGATATAGGAAACGAATGCCAGAAAAGACTACTGGCCTGGATTGTTGATGAGTCTCAGCGCAAGAGGTGGTCGTACGGACTCTGCATCTCCAAGCCCACCTCAACGAGCCGCTATCCTACCGTTCCTTTGTCGACGTCCATCTGTGTGCTGTTTGCCGCCAGCGAATCGCCTCGTATGTATGGCTTGACGGCTTTCTGGATCTGCTCCGCGTCTAGGCCTACCTTGCTTGGTGGCACTCCATGCTCTCTCAGTTGCTTGCTAACACTTCCACTGTGGATGCCGTATTTGGTGGCCATCTTTTTGACGAGCATTCCAGCCTGGTAGTCGGCGATGAGCTGTGCGGATTGCTCGCCCTTGATCTGATCGATCTCGATTTATATTTCGCTACGGCTATGCGGATCATCGACCGGGTAGCCGTCGATGATCCGCATCGATTAGCGGAGCATGGCGCGTAGTCAGAAGCTTGATCGGTACATAATTGATGTCACAATAGGTGGCAGAATACCTACGATGAAATGCAATAAATTTGGGGGTACCTTGACAGGACGAACGCGGATAGATCTAAGCTGCACGCGTCGATTTGGGGCTATCTGGTGAACTATCGGCTCCCGCATTTAGCTGGTCAGCTTCAAATCGAAGAGTGGGCTAAGAGCCAGCCGGCACAATCGAAGTTGCCGAACCTTGTTCGTAATCTCATCGCAGCGACAGTCCCGCAGGTGACTGAGCTGACCATGCCTGGAGACGAGCACGTCAACCTTTCAGGGTATGACGGTCTAGTGACGTCGCCGATCGAGACTCCATTTGTGCCAGCTGGGCGCAGCGTTTGGGAGTTTGGTGCCAGCAACGACCCGAAGAAGAAAGCGAACAAGGACTACGACGAGCGAACCAAGGACTCTCGAGGTATCGATCGAAGTGTGACTACCTTTGTGTTTGTGACGCCACACCGCTGGGCGGGTGGTCACGAATGGGCGACGGAGAAGGCCGCGCTCAATGAATGGACGAACGTCCAGGTGCGCACAGTTGCTGATCTTCTTGCGACACTCGAGACTTCGCCCCGGACTCACGTTTGGTTCTCTGAAGAGATCGGTGTGCCAGCCAATGGTGTCCAGACTCTGGGCAGTTGGTGGGAGAGCTTCACGAGTGGTACTCGGGGGTTGCTATCCCCAGAGCTCCTGATCGCGGGCCGTAGGGATCAAGCTACTCAGCTCCTGATGGCGATATCTAATGATGTATCAAAGCGTATGTGGATCGCGGCGCCGGATCCCGACGATGTTTTGAGTTTTGTTGCGGCAGTAGTCTATTCAGCTGATCCAGCGACGAGGCAGAGTTTGCTCGACCGCTCTCTCGTCGTCTTCGAGCCAGGAGCTTTGGCGTATTTAGGGCGGACAGAGGGTTTGCTGATTCTTGTTCCTTTTGAGGAGTCCTTGGTCCGCCAAGCGGATCTAATCAACGGGCACCATATCGTAATGCATACTTCTCTTGGTCAGTCTGCGGACATTGAGCTGCCCCCTGTTCCCATCGGCGACGCCGAGAAGCTACTTGAGGCGAACGGAGTGGAGAAAGAGCGGGTTAACAAGCTAGCGAAAGCTATCAACAAAAGCGTACCGCTCTATAAGCGGCAATTGATCGGCGTCTCGAGTCTCGCAATCGTCACCGTTACGGGTTTCGCGGACACGGCTATTGCGCGAAGGTCCTGGTTGCTAGGTTCCTGGAACTTGGGCCTCGCTGGCGACATTGCCGCGATTGAACGGATCTCCGGGACCCTTGATGTCTTTCACCACGAGATGGATCGGTGGCTGAGTGGGGCTTCACCTGTCTTTACGCGTGTGGGAGCGGCGTGGAAAGTTTTCGATCACACGGATTCCATAACGCAGGTAGTTAATCGGATTACCGGAGATGACTTGCGGAGTCTTGAGGTCATTGCGCAGGAGGTTCTTGCCGCTGTTGATCCAAAGCTTGACCTACCGCGCGAGGAGCGATGGAAGGCTGCCATCGACGGCAAAGTGCGTAGTCATTCAGCTGATTTACGCAAGGGGCTCGCCTCCATGTTGGCCGTCTTGGGTTCCTTGGAAAGTGGAGCTGATCGAAGGGTTGACGGCCAGACGCTCAGCGGTTGGGCTCAGTTGGTCGTTCGGGCCTTGTTCCTACGGGCCAACGAAGATAATACGGGCAAACTCTGGGAATCTCTATTCGATGTGCTGTCGCTCTTAGCTGAGGCGGCACCTGATACATTCTTGGATGCGCTAGGGCTTGCGTTGAAGCTCGGCGGTCCATTAGAAGAAGGTGTCTTTGCTGATGCCGATCATGGATTTCTTTCACCGACAAGCCCGCACGTTTATCTGCAATGGGCACTTGAGGTTCTCGCTTGGTCCCCGCAGTATTTTGGTGCGGCTTCATCATTGATGATGACATTGGCGCTAAGAGATCCAGGGGGCGCGCTATCGAATCGGCCAGTGAGTGCTTTGATTGGACTATTTCTCCCTTGGCGCCCCCAAACAGGGGCTTCCCTAAAATCACGAAATGCCGTCCTGTCGAAGTTCTCCAGGAGCTATCCGGAGAAGACCTGGGACCTATTGCTCGGCCTCTACCCTGGATCACAATCCTCCGTGGTGGAGTCCAGTCGCCCTGATTTCCATGACTGGAAGGAGCGCGTAGCGAGCTCTAATGTTTCGATGTCCGAATACGTCGAGGCGGTCAGCCATGTTGTTGCATTGAGCCTTGGACTTGCGGAAGCGGATCCGCGTCGACTCGTAGATCTCGTGGAGAAGCTGGATGATCTCACGGTGGAGTTGCGAGATCGCGTGCTGGGGCTATTCAAGGACGCTGCAACAAAAGAGCTTGACCAGGAAATCTCCGAATCGATCTGGAAGGAGTTGATGTCGCTGATTCGGAGGCATCGAGAATTCAGTGACGCCCATTGGGCGTTAGAAGAATCGGTCCTCTTGGCCCTGGATTCTGTAGCTGAATTGTTTGAACCGCTTGCTGGGACAGGGAGAGTCGAATGGCTCTTTGAACATATGCCTGATCTAGGTGATGTAACCCGCCGCGACGACTACGAAAAGTACCAAGAGGAGCTAACGCGCCGTCAGTTGGTAGCTGCGGAGGAGGTTTACGAACAGCTAGGTCTACTCGGACTGTGTCAGCTCGCCCAAAGGGTAAAAACTCCATGGAGTGTTGGCTACTCTGCGGCGTCCTCGTCAACGATTGCACTTGATGTTGATTCATTAGCGCCGCTCGTAGTCGATACCCACCCTGGAGTGCCGGAATTTGCCCGCGCGGCGATCGCCACGACTCTTGCTGGTAATTCGGATAACATCATTGCTCTTGCTCGACGCCACGTCGAGGTGCCACTGGTTGCAGCTAGGGTGTATCGACTAGCGGAAAACCTTCCGACTGTATGGGGGAGCCTCGCCGAAGTCGGCGAAGAAATAGAGAACCTATACTGGTCTGAATTTGAGATCTATGGCCGAGGTGATTTTGAACTTATTAACGAAACGGCTGAGCGACTTGGAAAAAATAGACGCTACGCTGTCGCGTTGGATCTCTTGGCGATGTATTCACATAACGCAAAGTTCAAGCTGGACGTGGAGCTTATTATTCAACTGTTCGAGGCATTCTCTTCGGCAGAAGATCTGGAGCGGCGTGTTCTGTCTCAGTACGACATTGGCGCCCTGCTCGACTACGTTGATCAGGCTAACACTATCGACGTTGAGCGACTAGGGCTTCTCCAGTGGAGGCTCTTGCCTGCACTTGATAGTTCGGCAAGTGTCAAGGCGCTGCAATCTTGGCTCGCAACGTCGCCGGAGTTTTTCGTCCAGATCATCAGCCTCATGTACAAAGGTACTGATGAGGAAGAAGAGACTGAGCGGCCTAAGGGCGTAGCCGAGAACGCATGGAATCTCCTGCACCGCTGGAGAATGGTTCCAGGTACATCTTTGGAGTCCGGTGAAATTGATGAAAGTGCGCTGGAGCAATGGGTGCTAAAGGTGCGTGAGCTTCTAGCTCTAACTGGTCGACTTGATCCTGGTGAAGCGTATATAGGTCAAGTGTTCGCATTTGCAAAACCTGACGGCGATGGTGCTACTTGGCCATGCCGTCCTGTTCGTGATTTCTTGGAAAATAATAGTTCCGAGGTCATTGACCGTAACTTCGGTGTAGCTATTTACAACAAGAGAGGGGTTACATCGAGGGGGATGACCGACGGCGGAGTACAAGAACGATCACTGGCTGAGCAGTATGAGGGCTATGCCGCAAATATTACTGACGAATGGCCGAGGACGGCTAGGCTGCTTCGCAAGGTTGCCGAGGGGTATAGGAACGAAGCAATGCAACATGATGAAGAGGCGCAGCGCATCGAAGAGGGGTTTGATTTTTAGGGTTTGAGCAGATGCTCATGCGAACTTCGCATCACCACTCCCGCCTCAACTAGCCGCTGCCGTGCCGCTCCTTTGTCGACGCCCATCCGTTTGCCGATTGCCACCAGCGATTCGCCTCGTATGTATAGCTTGACGGCTTCCAGAGTCTGCTCAACGTATAGGCCTACTTTGCGCGGAGGCACTCCATGCTCGCGCGGGTGCTTGCTGACGCTGCCGCGATGGATGCCGTACTTGGCCGCCATTTCCTTGACAGGCAATCCAGCCTGGTAGTCGGCGAAGAACTGTGCGGATCACTCACCCTTGATCTGATTGAAGCGCCGGGGGATGGGCGACTCGACACGCTCCAACACTGGCCAGGTTTTGATTTTACGCATCAAAGAACAAATTTTCGCCGACCCGCTACTTTGTTTCGAATAGCCTTGTAGGACGCCCACCCGAGAGCCCCTCTTAGCTGCGGAAACGTTGGTTGGAGGGGTTTTAGTTTGCCCCGTTTTTGGCCCAACGACACGGAAACGACACGCTTTGATTCGAACCGAGTTTGCGTGGCAGCGTCCGTAGGGGAGTGGCAATGCTCCGGGGGCGCTGTCAGATTGTCTGCTGTCCCGAGGATGAGGGTGCTGGCAATTGTCTTTGTGGATCCCGGCCTGATTCTTTGCGCAGGACTTCTTGCCAGCTTGATGAGGAGCGAGCTCGCTCTTTGTGGTCAAGTTGTTTGGGAGGGAAAACGGCCGAGACTCTGCGCCGGCGAACGCTCTCACTCCGGATAGCATGTTCGTCGTTGCACAGCACTTTCCTCGACCAATTCGAGTACCATCTAGTCGACACGGAAACGAATGCTTTGGTCCAAAACGTGTCGTTGTTCCACGGTCTTCGTCGGCTATCGAAAACCCCGTTTTGCTGCGGATTCTTGGGGTTTAGGTAACGTCTAAAACTATTAGAATCATCACCATCTGAAGAAGCGGACGGGAGTTCCGACCGACTCGCCATAAACTCTCCAGAATCAACGCAAACTGGAGAGTGTTTAGTACCTGCCATTGTTCAGATGTACCCGCGGAAACAAGGGCCAGTACGGGGTAATGGCAAGGTGTGGCAAGCCTATGCTTGTAAAGCGGGGTTCATAACCGTTGATAGCTGACAATGAGTTTTGAGTAATCAACATACTTTGACCTGCGGCGATAGCTTTCGTGGCTAGTTCGGTGCGCTTATAGTTCTGGACGGTCAGCGTGGGTTGTTTCGGTTCGAAGGTCACAGAGTTCCCGGCCCACTGAATGCCGCTCTGCCTGGGGCGTATCCAGCATCATATGGTGGGCAGCCGGTCGAGTTCGCGCCTGGGATGGTACTTTCGTGAATCCGAGAATGTAGGCCTTGGCTGCTGCTCATAGATAAACTGCGATCAGGCTTTGACCCAGCGTAGCTTCCTGAAACTCTTGGCTCCGCGGGCAAGCGCATTGATGCCGACAAGATCTGGAGGGGACGCCGATTCTTCAGGTGCCTCGGTGGCGGCTGACTGCAGCGCAACACGCCGCTTCATGAGCTCTTCCTGCTCCTTGGTCTTCAACCCGTGGCTTGCCCTAAAGGCCTCGGTCCACGCATGCAAATGGGAGTCCCGCCTTCTTGATTGGCGCATTGCAACCAGGATCACACCAAGTACCCCCGCGGCTATCAGCATCGAGATGGAAAGAAGCCCGGCAGATAGGTTCGGCGTTCTAATCAACCAAGTCACTCCGCCACCAATGAATATTGTGAAGATGCCCATGGCGATTGGCAGCTGTTTCAGACTCACCATTTCTTCTTGCATGCGAACTCGAGACATTATTAGCTGTTGCTCACGCCAAGGCATGTCTTCGAACTGATCAAGAGCCTCCCTGAAGGGAGCATGGCGAAGGACAACCTCCTCCAACGAGTTGATACCTTTACTGTCTGCGAACATCTCTTGGGCCTGAGTCGCCGAATTTACCGTAGTTCCATTCTTCTTTGATTTCCACATGAGTAGGGATTCTAGGCTCTTCCGGATTGAGGGTGTAGCGAGCGCCGCAGCATGGTGAGCTGAAGTTCGTTGAGTTGGTCCGAAACAAGGTGAGGGCCGTGGGAGAGAATCGGATTGTCTAGATCTGATCCCTCTTCCACAAGGCCCTCGTGAACAACGCTACCTTCCACAGCCCTGACCTGACCACTTTCTGCCGTCTTGACGGCCTTG
>NZ_JBTNDR010000045.1:0-26940 GCF_054510895.1 Arthrobacter sp. HLT1-20
TGTTTTGTGGGTCCCTCCCCCCCCCCCCCCCCCCCCCCCCCCCCTCCCCCTCCCCCCCCCCCCCCCCCCCTTCTTTTTTTCCCCCCGCCGTCGTACTTTCAGCTGAACTAGGATCAAGTGCATGAAAACGCGTGAGTGTTGCCCACGTCTGCCGGGCGCCTGCCGGGATGGCGTCCGGTGAAGGGCTCCGGAGGCAGGCTTCTTGGCGATGTTGTGCTGGACCGGTCCAGCGAGGTGCCGCTGCACCGGCAGATCTACCTGCAAATACGCGCGCAGGTCCTCAGCGGCAGGCTTCCAGGCGGGGCCAGGTTGCCTTCGACGCGGACGCTGACCCTGGAACTGGGGGCCTCCCGCATCACAGTTGTCAATGCGTTCGATGAGCTGCGCGCCGAGGGATTCCTGCGTTCCCGCCCGGGAGATGGCACCTATGTTGGCGACGAGTGGCGCAGCCAGTTCGCTTCGGAGCCGGCGCCCGAACGGCCATTTCTTTCGGCAAGGGCGTCGGCCGCCACCTCGGCGCGCGGCAGCAACTTGTACAGCCACGCACCCCTTTCCTGGAATCCCGAGGATGAGGAGTCGTTCGTCCCCAGCCAGGTGGGAGTGGATGCCTTTCCTGTCCACACGTGGAAGCGGCTGCTGGCCAGGCACGGTGGACGGCGCGACGTTGACATGCTGGGCTACGGTGACCCGTTCGGTCACCGGCCGCTGCGTGAGGCCGTGGCTGACTACCTCAATGATGCCCGGGGGATCGGTGCCAGCGCCGAGCAGGTGGTGATTTGCTCGGGGGCCCAGCAGGCCTTCAACGCCCTGG
The DNA here is from genome assembly GCF_054510895.1 of Arthrobacter sp. HLT1-20. Classification (NCBI taxonomy): domain Bacteria; kingdom Bacillati; phylum Actinomycetota; class Actinomycetes; order Micrococcales; family Micrococcaceae; genus Arthrobacter; species Arthrobacter sp. HLT1-20. Next base: position 812 of record NZ_JBTNDR010000045.1, read on the forward strand.
CCCTGCTCATGGTGGATTCCGGGGATGAGGTGTGGATGGAGGATCCGGGGCATATTGCAGCCCGGCTCGCCTTCCTGGCCAATGGTTGCACTGTTCGCGGCATACCCATCGATGCTGACGGGGCTAATTTGGCCGCCGGAGCCGCCATGCACCGGCCTGGACGTCTCATGTTTCTCACGCCGTCCCGTCAGCACCCACTGGGCATGTCCATGAGCCTGGCCCGCCGGATGAACTGGATTAAGTGGGCCAATGAGCAGAACAGCTGGGTCATTGAAGATGATTGTGACAGCGAGTTGCGGTACAGGGGTCCGCTCCTGCCAACGATGTTTGGTTTGGACCGCAGCCAGCATGTGATCCATGTGGGTACGTTCAGCAAGATCATGTTCCCGTCACTGCGGATCGGATACGCAGTGCTGCCGGCGGACCTTGTGGAACCCTTCAGTGCGGCCGTGCAAGTCATTGGCCGGTCGCCTTCAACGCTGCTGCAGGCCGCCACAACTGACTTCATCCGGGAAGGTCACCTGCACTCCCATATTCGCCGCACACGGCGTCTCTACCTTGGCCGTCAGGAGGTATTGTTGGCGGAACTGCACAGGCAGCTGTACCCCTTCATCGTGGCGGCACCCGTTGATGCAGGAATGCACGTGATTGGGTGGCTGCCCGAGCACATTGATGACCAGCAGCTTGCCTCCCAACTCGCCGACCGGGGCATCTACACGTACGCGCTCGGAGACTACTACCTGAAGCGGGATGGCCGTCCGGCGTTGTTGATCGGCTTTGCAGCAACGGACGTTGACCACATGCCACAGGCAGTGAGCCACATGGTGCGTGCCCTGCGCCACATTGGCCACACCTGGTAGTGGCATCTTGAGGCGCTCTCCAAGGCGAAGGAGGCCACCGAAGATTCCCGGAATCCGGCAGCGTTCAGCCATATTTTCTACCCAGAAAACTCTCTGATACTCTTGCCTTATTCCACGGACCTCCCGGCATAGTCTCTTGCCGGTTGTAGATAACGGGTGGACACTTATATCCGTTAGTTCCCTTCAGGAGGAATACATGCATTTGACGCCCCGTGAGCAGGAAAAACTCATGATCGTTGTGGCCGCGGATTTGGCCAGGCGCAGGCAATCCAGACACCTGAAACTCAACCATCCTGAAGCCGTCGCCATTCTGAGCTACGAACTTATTGAAGGCGCCCGCGACGGCCGCACGGTGGCGGACCTCATGAGCTGGGGCAGTACCATCCTCACCCGCGACGAGGTCATGGAAGGGGTGGCCGACATGATCAAGGACGTTCAAATCGAGGCGACCTTCCCTGACGGCACCAAGCTGGTCACTGTGCACAACCCCATCCGCTAAAGCAGCCCTACGCGCCAAAGGAGCACCTCCCATGATCCCTGGGGAATACGTTTTGCGGTCCGACGCAGTGACATGCAATACGGGTATGCAGGCACTCTCAATCAAGGTCATCAACCGTGGCGACCGGCCCATCCAGGTCGGCTCGCATTACCACTTCGCCGAGGTCAACGACGCCCTTGAATTTGACCGCCACGGTGCCTATGGGCGCCGCTTGGACATCCCGGCCGGCACCGCCGTGCGCTTTGAGCCCGGCGACGCCAAGACGGTGAACCTGATAATGCTGTCCGGAACCCGTGACGTGTACGGCTTCCGGGACCGGGTCAACGGACCTCTGGACGCTCCGGACAACGCACGCACAGACACAATAGAGGATGCCGCCAAATGAGCTTTGAGCTGAGCCGCAAGCAGTACTCCGATCTGTACGGCCCCACCACAGGCGATGCCATCCGCCTGGCAGACACCGAACTGTTCCTTGAAATCGAAATGGACCACACCACCTACGGTGAGGAAGTGGTCTACGGCGGCGGCAAGGTCATCCGGGACGGCATGGGCCAAAACGGCCAGCGCACCCGGGATGAGGACATCCCGGACACAGTCATCACCAACGTGATTGTGCTGGATTACACAGGCATCTACAAGGCGGACGTTGCCCTGCGCGACGGCCACATCTTCAAGATTGGCAAGGCCGGCAACCCGGACATTTCCGACGGCGTGAACATCACCATCGGTGTGGCCACCGACATCATTGCTGGCGAAGGCAAGATCCTCACCGCTGGCGGCATTGACACACACGTGCACTTTGTCAGCCCCGACCAGATCCCTGTTGCCCTGGCCAGCGGCATCACCACCCTGATCGGTGGCGGCACTGGCCCGTCGGAGGCCAGCAAGGCCACCACGGTCACCCCCGGAGCCTGGCACATCTCCAAGATGCTGCAGGCCGTGGACAACCTGCCCATCAACATCGGCTTGTTGGGCAAGGGCCACGCCAGCGCGCGTGAGCCGCTGGCCGAGCAAGTTCGTGCCGGCGTTATCGGCCTGAAGGTTCACGAGGACTGGGGCGCCACCTACTCCTCCATCGATATGTCGCTGAAGATCGCCGACGAATTCGACATTCAAGTGGCCATCCACTCCGATACCCTCAATGAGTTCGGTTTCGTGGAAGACACCATCAAGGCCATCGACGGCCGCGTCATCCACACCTTCCACACCGAAGGTGCCGGCGGTGGCCACGCTCCGGACATCATCAAGGTGGCCGGCCTGCCCAACGTGCTGCCGGCGTCGACCAACCCCACGCTGCCCTACACGGTCAACACGATCGACGAGCACCTGGACATGCTGATGGTCTGCCACCACCTGAGCCCGGACATCCCCGAGGATGTGGCCTTCGCCGACTCCCGTATCCGCAAGGAAACCATCGCCGCCGAGGACGTGCTCCATGACATGGGCATCTTCTCCATCACCTCATCTGACTCCCAGGCCATGGGCCGCGTGGGTGAGGTGGTGCTGCGCACCTGGCAGGTGGCTGACGCCATGAAGCGCCAGCGTGGGAAGTACAGCAACGATCCCGAGATTGGTGACAACGCCCGCCTCAAGCGCTTCGTTGCGAAATACACGATCAACCCGGCCATTGCGCACGGTATCTCCGACTATGTGGGCAGCGTCGAAGAAGGCAAATTTGCCGACCTGGTGATCTGGGAACCGGCGTTCTTTGGTGTGAAACCGGAAATGGTGATCAAGGGTGGCCAGATGGTCATGTCCATCATGGGTGACCCCAACGGCTCCATCCCCACCCCGCAGCCGCGCACCTTCCGGGCCAACTTCGCCACCCTGGGCCGGGCCGTGCATTCCTCCTCCATCACCTTCATGTCCCAGGCTGCCGTGGATGCAGGCGTTCCCGCGCAGTTGGGTCTGCAGCATGAAGTGCGTGCCTGCCACGGCATCCGCAACCTGACCAAGGCGGACATGAAGCACAACGGGGAAACCCCTGACATCCAGGTGGACCCGGAAACATACCAGGTCCGCGTGGACGGCGAAGTGGTCACGGCCGAACCATCCAGCGTGCTCCCCATGGCACAGCGCTACTTCCTCTTTTAAAAGGAGAACCCTTGATTATCGAAGCCATTCTTGGCAACAAGTTTGACCCTGCCACGGAAACGTTTGACCCCGCTGCACTTGAGAATTTGCATGAGGAACGCGTGGTGCTGCCCTCGGCCCTGCTGGTCAAGCGCATCCAGCGCGTCACCACCGATCACGGCAGGGAGCTGGGCATCCGGTTGGCCGGGGACGCCGTGGCTGACCTGCGCGACGGCGACGTCCTCCACATCGACGGAAAGGACGCCATCGTGATCTCCGTTGAGCACACGGACGTCCTGGTGATCGCCCCCACCACCATCGCCGAGATGGGCGTGGTGGCGCACAACCTGGGCAACCGGCACATGCAGGCGCAGTTCTTTGGCGAGGACAGCGAATACGGCGCGCAGGTCATGGTGTTGGCCTACGACCACACCGTGGAGGATTACCTCAAGCACGTGGCCGTGCCCTACTCGCGGCAGGAACGCGTCATGCCCGTGCCGTTCCGGCATGCCGAGCACAGCCACTAGGCGGATTGCCGTGATGCCCGACGCCGGACCCAGCGTTACGCTGGCACCCCCCGTCCCGCCGGGGTACCTGCTGCCGCTGCTCCAACTGAGCGATTCGGCGCTGCCCACCGGCGCGTTCAGCCACTCTCTGGGCCTGGAGAGTTTCCTGCACCGCGGGCTGGTTCACGACGAGGCCACATTCTCCGACTGGCTCACCCAGTTCATCCGCATTCAACTGGTCCACAGTGATGGGCTCGCCATCCGCTTTGTTTTTGAGGCGGAGACGGAGGCGGAAATCCATCGGGTGGACAGGGAGTTGCATGCCTCGGCCCTGCCGCGTGAAATTCGGGCGGCCGGGGTAAAAATGGGCGCCCGCATGCTGGATATTGCCGGCTCTGTTTTTCCGTGCCAGGAGCTGGAAAACTATGCAGCGGCTGTTGGTCGCGGGGACTGCGCCGGTCACCCGGCCATGGCCTTCGCCATCGCCGGAAAATCCCTGGGTGTGCCCCTAGCCGAACTGCTCGGGACCTACATGTTTTCAACTGTCACCTCACTGACCCAAAACGCCATCCGCGGCATCCCCATCGGCCAAAGTGCCGGCCAGCGCGTGCTGCGCGCCGCGCACCACGAGGTGAGTGACGGCGTCGTACTTGCACAGACGCTGGGTCGTGAGGACTTTGGCGTCACGGCCCCCGGCTTGGAAATTGCGCAAATGCAGCATGAGCGCCAAAGGGCCCGCATGTTCATGTCCTGACCGTCACCTGTCGAGACCCCACACATTTTAGAAGGAGCAACAATGAAACCCATCAAGATTGGCATCGGCGGACCCGTTGGCGCTGGCAAGACCCAGCTCGTGGAGCGCCTTACCCGCGCCCTGGACGGGGAAGTGTCCAGCGCTGCCATCACCAACGACATCTACACCATCGAGGACGCCAAGATCCTGGCCGCCAACGGTGTGCTGCCGCTGAACCGGATCATCGGCATTGAGACCGGCGGCTGCCCCCACACGGCCATCCGTGAGGATACGTCCATGAACTCGGCCGCGGTGGCTGAGCTGGAGGCGCTGCATCCGGATCTGCAGGTCATTTACATTGAATCCGGGGGAGACAACCTCTCCGCCACGTTCAGCCCGGAACTGGTGGATTTCTCCATCTACATCATTGACGTGGCGCAGGGTGAGAAGATTCCGCGCAAGGCCGGCCAGGGCATGATCAAGGCGGATCTCTTCATCATCAACAAGACCGACCTGGCCCCCTACGTTGGAGCCGACCTGTCCGTCATGGAGGCCGATACCCTGGAATTCCGCGGCCATAAGCCGTACTGCTTCACCAATCTGAAGACCGACGACGGCCTGGACTACGTCATCAACTGGCTCAGGCGCGACGTGCTCATGCTTGACCTGGAATCCCGGTGACCCAAACCGCCACCATCGGCCGCCTCGGCACACATAGTGAGTGGGCCGGGACTCTCTCCCTGACCATTGACCGCCGGGGGGATCGGTGCATTGCCGTCAAGCAATTCCACGACGGCGCCCTGCGCATCCTCCGTCCGCACTATCTGGATGAGTCCGGGCAGGTTTGCTACGTGATCATCAATCCCGGCGGCGCGTACTTGGGTGGCGACAGCTATCTGATTGAGGTGGATGTTGCCCCCGGAGCGGATCTTCTACTGACAACTCAATCGGCCACCAAGATCTACCGCACACCCAATGACCGGGCCGAACAGCACATGCACGTGCGTCTGGCGTCCCATGCCCGGCTGGAGCTGTTGCCTGATCCGCTGATCGCCTATCGGGAAGCCAGTTATGGGCAGGTGACAACTGTGGAGATGGACCCCACGGCGTCGCTGGTCATGGCCGAGGTGGTGACGCCTGGATGGTCGCCGGACGGGCAGCTGTTCCGCTATGACGAGGTCCGCATGCGCAATGAGATCTCCATTGCTGGGCGCCTGACGGTACTGGACAACCTCCTGATTCGGCCCGGTGTTGGCTCACCCGTGGACAGCATGAGCTTCATGGGTGAGCACACGCATTTGGGTTCCCTGTTAGTGGTGGACGCCCGGGTTGACGCAGCGCTGGTGGAGGAGCTGCACGCCCTGTTGGTGCCCCTGGACCCGGACGGGCAGTTGGGCATCACGCTGCTGGAGGGGCCCGGCCTGGCCCTGCGCGCGCTGTCCTTTTCCACCGAACCGTTGAATGAAATACTGGCCGCGGCCGTGGACCTGCTGCGCGAACGGTGGGCCGGCCAGAAACCGCTGAACTTGAGGAAATACTGATGACCGCCACTGCCCGCCTGGGATATTTGGAACGGGAAAAGCTGCCCGTTGCCCGCCGCATAGGCGTGACGTTCGGGGCTGTGGTGTTCCTCCACCTGGTGGTGGCCGGGTTGTTGCTCTATTCGCTCTCCGTTGACACGAATCCGCTGGTGCTCGGTCTCATCGTGACGGCCTATCTGGCGGGCGTCAAACACAGCTACGACTGGGATCACATCGCGGCGATCGACAACTCGAGCCGCAAGTTCGCCGCCCAGGGCAGGGCCCCGGTCAGCGTCGGCTTCGCCTTCAGCATGGGACACAGCTCGGTGGTCATGTTGGCGGGAATTCTTGTGGTCAGCGGCGCCGGCCTCATGGGTGCCCTGCTCGACGACGGATCGGCAGCAAACATGGCCCTGGCCGTTTTTGGTGCCGGGGTTTCGGCCCTGTTCCTGCTGACCATAGGCCTGTTCAACGGGGCTGCATTCCTGAAGGCAAGCGTGCTGTTCCGCCGGGTGCGCAATGGCGGCACGGTGGACGACGGCGAACTGGTTCCCACCGGTGTGGTGGCTCGCCTGCTGGACAAGCCGTTGTCCAAGGTGAAACGTCCGCGCGACATCTACGTGTTGGGTTTCTTGTTTGGCTTGGGCTTTGACACGGCCTCCACCATCGCCTTCCTGCTGCTGACGGCGTCGGCTGCGATGGCGGGCGTTTCACCTGCTGCACTGTTGGCACTGCCGCTGGCATTCACCGCAGCCATGACGCTGTGCGATACGGCCAACGGCATGGCCATGATGAAGATGTACCGTTCCGCCGTGATGAACCCGGCGCGGCGCATCGGTTTCAACATGGTGGTGACGGGCCTTTCTGCCACCTCGGCACTGTTCATCTCAGCCCTGACAATCGTGACCATCTTGCACGATTCCCTGGGCCTGCGGGATCCGGTCACCACGTGGCTGGCTGAGCTGGATCTGGGTCATGCCGGACTGCTGCTGGTGGGGATGTTTTTGCTGGTGTGGGGGACCGCGGCCCTTGGCTGGCGGCGAAGCAGTACTCTGGGTGCCCCACCAGGCTGATTCCAGTTGGGGGTTGAGTAGGATTCGTGTCGCCGTTGGCGCTAAGGGATTTCCGGGTTTGGGTTGGATGTTCGGATGTGGCGGTAGATCGTCATTGGTGTGACATCACAGGTGTCTGCGATTTCTTTCATGGTGAATAGTTTGGCGTCGTACATTCGTTGGGCTTTGTTGATGAGTTCTGGCGTCATTTTTGGCTTGCGCCCGCCGGTGCGCCCTCTTGTTCTGGCCGCTGCCAGTCCGGCCTGAGTCCGTTCGCGGATCAGTGCTGCTTCGTATTCGGACATGAGAGCGAACATCCCGAAAACGAGTTTTCCGTGGGCTGTCGTGGTGTCCACGATGCCATTGGTTAGCGACTGAACGCCGACGCCGCGTTCATCAAGTGTGGTGACAATATCAATCAGATCGCGGAGGTTTCGTCCGAGGCGGTCAATCTTCCAGATGACTAGGGTGTCGCCTGGGCGAAGGTCCGCCAGACACAGGTTCCATTGTGGGCGGTCTGTCTTGGTGCCGGTTGCGGTGTCGGTGAAGACTTTCAAGCAGTTTTCGCGTGCCAGGGCATCGAGTTGCAACAGCGGGTCCTGAGCGGTGGTGCTGACTCTGGCGTAGCCAATTTTATGGCCCATGACGGAATACTCTCGCAACCCATAGATGTGGCCCGTCTTGTTAGTTTGAATTTGTGGTGAGTTTTGATAGGCAATTCGATGCTTACCGTGGTCCCGCCGGTGTCATTTTCAGAAGTCACCTGCACAAATTTCAGTACTCGGCTGCACAGCATTGATATGCCGCGTAAGCGGAACCTTCACCGGGACATTTTCGGCGTTAGTTGGGCCTTCATGGTGCAAAGTTGTTCCACCTATACCACGACATATTCGTCTGGTCGTTGTAGGCGGAAGGCGGCCGTTATGTGAGGGAATCCAACAAGCCCGGTGTCAATCGCCTGGGATTTTTCTCCAAGGCGACGGATTTTCGACAAGATGGCGCGTTGGTCGGCTCTCTGTGAAACGAAAGCCCAAGAGCTGGCCAGTTGGACGAGCTGGTCGACAGACAGCTCGTGATTGAAAGGGAAATCCTTGCGTAAAAACGCGCCTCGTCCGGCAAACCCTCCGGGCACGCTTCGGGTTTGGTCAGCGGGGGTTACGTCCGGCTCGACGATTGCAGCGAGTTCTTCCACCCACTCGCTGGTGCGGTCCCAGGTGTGCCATGCCATGCCCATAATGCCATTTGGCGTCATCACACGATCACATTCAGCTATTGCCCGTTCGGGGTCTACCCAATGCCATGCCTGGAGACAAACAATGGCGTCGACACTCTGGTCTCCCACAGGGATGTGTTCCGCCGAGCCGCTGGCAGTACTGATGCGAGCAGCGACTCCGGGTGGAAGCTCCTTACGGACCGTTCGGAGCACGGACAGCATGTCTTCGGACGTATCGACAGCTGTGACGTCATGTCCGAGAGTTGCGATGGTCCGGGTTCCTAGGCCTGTGCCAGCTCCTAGATCCAGCACTGCCAGCTGTTGATCGTGAGAGGGTGAACCCAGCAGCCACGAAACCACCTCCGCCGACCAAGTAGGGCGGACATCATTGTGCAGAACAGCATTATTGCTCGAAGCCGTTGGCACACTATGGATCGGATTCATACTTGCCAGCCTAGCGAGTACCAGGTTCGGGCCCGTCGTGAAGGTCTAGCATCAACCGACACAAAGCATCAGGGGACCGGGCCGTATCGCCACGCCTGTATGCGGAACCTCTGACGGGCGGATTTCTGTATAAGCGGCTTGACCATGACGAGTGTGGGGCCGTCCCAATCGATCCGGTCGAATTCCTGGACCGGCAAGAAGCCAGCTTTAAGGTAGAAAGCCCTGGTCTGGGAGTACGCGGCATCCTCAAATGAAGGGGCGACGGTATGCACTTGCAGCAGCTGGCACCCGTCGACAATAAGTACTGATTCCAGAGCGTCGAGCAACGCCTTTCCGACTCCACCGCCGCGTTGGTTTGCATCTACAGCAATTAGCGTCAGCTCCGCTGATTCCTCGAAGTGACGCACCAGCAGGGCCACCCCAACCGCCAGATCATTGACCACTGCGAGAAATGACTCTTGTCGTGAGGCGCTGACCGTGAAACCCTCAATAGCTTCCTCAACCCCAAACCACTCAGGCAGGGAACGCAGTATTCGGTCCACCGCGCTGGGATCCTGGCGACGTTGAATCTCTATGTCTGGCATGCCTCCAGTTCATCACACCTGAAATCCAGCAAGTGCCCCAAAGGGAACGCCCTGCGGGACATGGAGCCGGTGCCAGCTGATCCCTTTCAGCTTCGATGAGTAGGAGCTAGAAGTCGACTGGTCGGATTACGCCAGTGTTTGTTCTAGGTATTGGTCCTTTTTGTTGAACACCAGATGGCCTTTGGCTCCGTTGACGATGGGGAGTTGTGGCGGAACGTGGCCGCATTCGACATTGCCGATGATGGGTATGCCGAGCATTCCCAGGGCATCAATGACTGCCTCAGCCTGGGTGAGCGTCGCAGAGTCAGGGGCGCCGGTGCGTCCGACAAGAATGGCTTTGGCTCCGTCGAAGAATCCGGCCAAGCGCATGCCGTGAAGGTGCCGGCAAATCGTAGTGGCCTCGACGCTGGACGCTTCTACATAGACGATTAGGGCGGCAGCTGGGTCCTTCCGCAATGCCTCGGTCCTGAGATACGGGGTCCCGGCGAGGTTGACCATGGTCTCGATGCAGCCGCCGATCAGACGGCCTGCAACGCTCACCTCGTCTTGGCCCTTGTCGAGGCGTTCCCATGCCCCGGTGCCGTTCCATGCTTGTTCAGTTACTTCGGGCTTGTTTTCCCAATCGTCCCAGTCGTTGACACGATAAACGCCAGGCGATGCCTGTTTGAAACTTTCACCCGCGGGCAGTGAGGCGATATCGAGCCACGACATCAACGATTCCGGGACACGATAAGAGGTGTCCATGAGGTTGCTCCCGTGGAGTGTCGCCATTCCAGTCCGGAGCGTGATCGGGGTGAGTAACGTTGAAATATCGGAGTACCCCACAAACCAGGTTGGTTCTGCGGAAGCGAGTGCATCGAAATCAAGGTGAGGAATAAGGTCAATGGCGGTTGTCCCTCCCCACGGAGGCACAATGGCTTTGATCATGGGGTCCAAAAGCATCCTCATGAGTTCCCCGGCTCGTTGTTCAGCGGGCGCGCTGACGTGCGTTGAACCGTCCATGCAGTCGCCCAAATCCACCAAAAAACCGCGGTCCCGCAGTTGCTGTACGACAAAATCAAATCGTCCCACAAGTGATTCGGGCACGCCGCTAGACGGGGCTGTAACGCCAATGACATCGCCAGGTGCTAACGGCCTTGGGTATCGAATCTCCATGGATTCATACTTGCATGCGCCTATGACCGAGCAAAAACGTCCTACCCCAATCCATCACCGTCATTCCATTTGCCAGGGAAGCAATCCATAGAACAGTGCCCGTAAGTCGGTCCAGCTCCGGGCAGTTGTATTGCCCTAAGAATTGACGGCGGCGGGATCAATAGTCCTGTCCGCAGGGGAACCTTCACCGGGCGCTTTGTTTGTGGGTCGTGCGTGCCGAGAACGGTGCCCGAAGGATCTTCACCCACAGTGACCGGCGGTGTGCAGCGCCGGGTGAAGAGCTGAATTCATGTTCTGCGCGATCCAGGCTTTCTTCGATAAGCGCATCGTGCATGGGTCGGAAGAAGAGTGGCCAGGTTGGTATCGCCGTTCCTCTTGGTGACATGGAAAGCTCGTGCCGAAGCAACGTTGAATTGTCAGAAAGGCTACTGGCAGTGAATGAGTGGTGGCCGTTGAAGCCAGAGGGGCCGGTGAATTGAAATTCGATCCTTCTGCCGGGTTCGTACGCGCCCACGAAATAACGCACCGGCCCATGCCCTCCTGCTGCCCCAATGCTGAGCGGCCGATCTAGGCGCATTGTTGGCCATTCGCTCCTGGGCCACAATCGATCGTTCTGGCTCGCCAGCGAGTCAAGGAGTACTCCAACTTCGTTGGCGGGAGCCGCAATTACGCGTTGATGCGTGTTGTAGACCATACAGCAAGAGTATCTATGATCTGGCCTCGTACGATCCGGTTCATCCGCGAGAGACCGTCCGCATGCCAACGCTCTACGGGACAGCTGGTGGTAATAAGGGCCTAGACGCGAATCGCGTTGAAGGATGAGGAAATGCCCGGCTGCCTCAGTTGTTTCGGGCGTAGGCTTCCACTGCAGCGAAAACCCGTTCTTCCTGGACTCCGATCGAGAGCGAGCTTCGGCTGTCGTTCCACGTGACGTCGATGTCGATCCCGTTGACGTTCCACATCTTCCGCAGGCCTCTCTGGCCGTGCCATGGAATAGTGGGCTCTCCGTGGAGGTCCGTCAGCCCGCTGAGAATGGCTTCGAAGCACTGAGTTGCCTTGGGATCCGGGGGTGCCGAATCAAGTCGGAACTCCAAAAAGACTGACTCTATGACTCCGTCAATTTCCCGTGAAGTGGCCATAAGAGGAGGGCCGTCGTCCCTTGTTTCTAGGCGAAAGTGCACCGCGGGGTCGGCTGAACTGTGCATCGGAGATTGTGTGCCGCGGCTCCAACCCAGACGCTCGAACAAGGCCTCCTGCTCGGCCTCATTCTTGGGCCAGTGGTACCGGATCAGCTCTTCAACCAAGGCAACGATGGCGTCCGGCTGAGGGATTTCATGCATGAACCGTTCTCTGGATGTCATCCTGTTACGGTATGCCCGTATCCAGTGAATGGCCAGAGGGCTAGATTCCTTGATCGATAGCCGAGTGGTTTAGTTGGCTCCTCAAGCCTTCTCGCATCGGGAAGGTCCTACGGGACCGTATTTTTGGGTTTCCGCTGGTGGTGCCTTAATTCCTGGCAGAAATTGGTCTTCGAGTTCAACCGAAGATCATGACTAACCAAGCCAGATACCCAATGAGCACGACCCCTGTCGCAATTGCGATTGTCTGCAGGGGAGGCAAACCATGGCGTCGCGCCATGGACCATGTTCCCCATGCTGCGCCGGCTAACACGATCAGACCGGAGAGTAAGCCGATTATTGTTGCCCAGGATTCCTCACCGTCGTTGAAAGTCGGATCACCAACCCAGATCCCCATCTTCCCAGCCAGCGTTTGAACACCGAAGACCAAAAACAATGCTGGAACTAGCAGCAGCACAGCTGCACCGGCATAGATGAGCACCAGATAGACGATCCGTGGCGCATAGCTTCGGGTGGTAGCACCTGTCCGGGCAGTTGGTGTGTAATCTCGCTACATCGTGGACAGTGAATATCACCTCTTCGTGGACACCGGGTCTCACTACTTTGTATGTCCTGTCTCATCACTTCGTGAACACGCGATCTCATGACATCGGAGACACGCTGTCTCAGCACATCGGAGACACTGTTATCGGTGCGTTGGCGGCGATAGTCATTGGATGACGAACTCACTTTCACCGCAGACTCGCGCCGCCATCATCAACTACGATCTGACCCAGCCTCATGCCCTCTCGGTAATGGAATTTTGCCGTTCGGTCAAGATCTCCCGCAGCGTTTTCTATAAGATCCGCGGCCGTGCTGTCCATGAATCCACGGCGGCCCTGCACCCGCGGTCCCGTGCACCGAAGACTCCGGCCCGCAAATATGGCCCCTCGGTTGTCAATGAGTTGGTGAGGATCCGCAAGCAACTCAAAGCCGATGGTTGGGACTACGGCCCACGCTCGATCTACTATGAAGCGAGCCAGCAGGAGAAGTTCCCGGGCGGGAAGGTTCCCTCGGTCGCGACCATAGCCCGCCTGCTATCCAGCGTCGGCCACGTCGACGCAGCCCCCAGAAAACGCCCGAAATCCTCGTACATCCCGTTCGTGCGCGCCACTGCGATGTCGTTGTGGCAGCTCGATGCTTTCGAGTACCGACTCACCAGCGGACAGGTCGTGACCGTGTACCAGCTCCTCGACGATGCTTCGCGCTTCGATGTGGGCACAGCAGCGTATTCCCGTGCAGAGAACAGTGCCGATGCCAAGGACGTCCTCGAACGAGCCATCATCGCCTACGGTCCGCCCAGAGAAGTACTTTCCGACAACTCTTTGGCGTTCAACCAACTGCGGGCTGGCAGGATTGGTTCCGTGGAGATCTTCCTCGCCTCCAAAGGCACCATGCCCATCAGTGGATTGCCTGGCAAACCTACCACCCAGGGCAAGAACGAGCGCTCCCATCAAACGCTGCTGCGGTTCCTCGACGCGCATCAGCCGGCCACGCTCGAGCAGCTCCAGGGCAGGATTGGCCGGTTTCGGGACCACTACAACAACCGGCGCCCGCACCAAGCCCTGGACCATGCCACACCGCGCACAGCCTGGGATTTACTGAAACATACACCGGCCACCGAGCCGATCCCGTTATCGGTCCTGGAAGCGAAAGCCTCCTACTATTCCCAGGTCCGTGCACGCCGTCAGGGCCACCTTGACCGGGCGGCACTGACGATCTCCAAGACCGGGACCATCCTGCCCAATGACACCGCCCAAGACAAGGCCACAGACCAGTCAATTGTGGAGATCACCCGCGCGAACCGGCAAGTCTATTACCAAGGCTTCCACGTCTCATTGCCCATGACCTACGCCGACCGCCTGTTTTACCGGACCATCACCGACGACGCCTTCATGCTCACCGATCCGGCCACAGGTGAGATCGTGTTCTCGTTCCCGCTGCCGCTGGTTGCCCTGAACGTTCGGGGCCGCTATGTTGCCTCATACTCCGTTCAAGGCGTTCAGGCGGCGTACTCGACCAAACAGTGGGACCGCAAACGAGACCACTACGAGGACCAATTTGCTCAACGCCAAGAAGAACAGCCCGACGTGATGGCCACTCGATAGCCACGCGCACAGCTACCGGCGTCATAGCGCCGGTAGCTGTGTACAAAGTAGTGAGACCCGGTGTCCACGAAGAGGTGATATTCACTGTCCACGATGTAGCGAGATTACACACCAACAACGCAGACAAGCGCTACCACCAGAGGCTATGTGCCAATCCCCAGCAGCCTTTTGTCTCGAAATGTTGGCATAGTGGTTTCAGAATCCATAATCTGAATCATTCCACGGACTTGGCCACAGACTTCGCCTGATGCGTTCATGTCAAATAAATACCGCCGGCAAGGTGTGGTTGGGCCGAAAACTCATGAACAAGCTTGTCTTGATGCTTCTTGGGTTTCCCGTAGCCGGAACCCTCACCGGGCATGTCCAGCTGTGTTTCTGTTTGCTGTGGGCGAAGGTCCTCACGTTCATACCCCGCGGGCCCATTCAGCAATCAGATCAATGCCCTCTGCGAAGCTCGGTTCTTGTGGACGGTTTAGGAAGGCATGGAAAGATCCGGGAAGCACCTGGTAGTCCACCGCGATTCCGGCCGCCCCGAGTTCTTGGGCGAATCTACTGCCAGATGCGCGCATTGAGTCGTGGTCGGCGTCAATCATGACCGTCGGAGAGAAGCCTTGCAAAGGGTGTCCACCAGGAAAGGCATCGGATTCGGAGAGGGCGGATAACCGGCCTGCGTAGTGGAGATTCATCAGGTTGAGGACTGTCGGTGTGTGGACGAAGCGGCGCAGGCCACGGAGACGGAGTCCTAATTCGCGTGTCCTGTTCGGTAGTCGGGCGTGGAAAAGTCCGTAGGTAAAAAAGGTTCCAGCAAATTCGTCAGCCCCATCGCCCACCAGACGAAGCACCGCAGCGGCCGACAAACATGCACCGGCACTTGCGCCGCCTAGGATCACACCAGTGGGCGTTTCACGTTGAACTTCTCGGATTACAGCAACGATTTCGTCAACTGGTACCGGGTGGTGAACGGCCGGGAATCGGCACAGTCCACGTGTAGTCCAACGAAATCTCGTGACGGTTGCGAGTTGATACGCAACCGTGATGACGCGAAATCCGGATGCAGCCAAAGCTCGGCCCACCTCATGCGACTCCGCTTGCTCGAGGTTTCCTTTGAAGAATCCTCGCCCGTGGATCCAAACTATCCGCTTTGTGCTGTCGGGTGCAGAATCGCTTGGCGACGAATAATGCCGCACGGGTATCGGCCCATGAGGCCCTGTGACCGTGCTATCGATCCAAGTGACCGCATGCAACAGCTTCTCGCTCGGGTTCAGATTCCCCACACTTTCGTACTTGTGAGCTTGGTGACTCACTTCTGTGGCTAAGTTTCATGTGCCCAGGCCAGCCGAAGTAGCGAGCTACTGGCGTTGCTTTGCGCGTTCACCGATCGCAACTAAGCCTATGATCAGTCCGCCGAGGAACAGGACTAAACCGAGGCCGCCTATAGCAAAAGGAATAACAAAAGTCGGCGGCGATAAGCGCAAAGGTCCGACTTCATCCAGCCACGTTCCACTCTGCATGCCGTAGAAAAACAGTAAAATCAATACAGCCAACCCGATCGCAGAGGTAAGCCATCCCCAAATAATTTCTCGCATGATTACGAGTCTTGCACACAAGCGCACGGGCTCCTTGGAGGTAAGCACAGACGCGCAGCGACTGGTTCATGACTTGCCACGAAATAACCGCAAGTCGAACAGGATGACGGCTGCCCAACCTCCGAACCTGACGCACTGTCCCGAAAAGGGTCTCATAAGGCATGGAGTAACTGTCCTGCAAGCCGGTCCGGCAACGGCGGGCCGGATCGCTAAAAGCAACGACGGCAGCGAGATCTAGCTGGATGTCCGCAGAGGAACGCTCTACGTACTAGAAACGGCCAAAGTTCATTTTGATCAATTGTGAGTCGGCGCATCCGAGGCCGGATCGCATGGCGGTCAGTACTGAATCGGCAGCTCTCTCGGCTTGGTCTTGTCTCATCGACCAGTTGGGATTTCCATTTTCTGGTGCGGACCAACCGCTGTGGCGAAGGTAGGTGTCATTTATTGGCCAAACGTCGGCTGGTAAGAACTGCTCGGAGACGATCTCGCATTGAAAGTTACCCTCGTTGATGGCGAACTGACCGTAGACGGAGTAATCACGAAGACCGATGTCGTAGGTAACGAGCAAGTATTCGCGACTAGTCATTTCCTTAAGGAATCCAGCTACGTCCCGAGCTATTTCCGCCCAGTCCCGTCCTGGTTCCTGCGCAGCCAGGTCTGTATCTACGAACGGGCCCTCGGTTGCCAACCACGTGGGCAAAGGCATGCCGAGCCGATTTAGTAGTCGAACCAAAGTGTCCTCGACAACAACGTCCAAAGGGTCTTCAACGCCCGCCGGTGCCATGAGAACGAGCAATTCTGTTGCAGCGATGTTGGTACCGAGGACGGCTGAAGCCCATTGGGAAAATCTGGACGATTCGGCCTGCAGATCGACAGGGTCGCTCGCGGCCGGGTCCTCGAAGTAGTCGCGGGGTTGGAATCCTAAATAGAAGCGACCGGATGAGCCGGCAACGGGCCGGTAGTCCACGGTGGCAAAGTCGCTATCGTGAACGGCAATTCGAAGTCGCCCGTCGGTTCCTTCTCCGTTCTGCCATGATCCTGACGCGAAAACTGAAGTCTCGAAATTACCCAATTATCCCCCTAGTAGCGACGGCTACGGTCACGATACCAAGTAGCGGCAGTAAATCCTAGCGTTCACTCACGACTCTTGAGATGACCAAAATGTATGGACGTAGCAGTCGGTGGTGTAGATAACGTGCTCCGCAAAGGAACCACTTGCGGGACGCTTGATACGCTGAGTTTCATGCTTAAACTTGTCGACCCGGCCATCTCCCTCCATGAATCATAGGTAGATGCTAAGGAAGAGTGGCCAGACGGTCACCAGAACGGTTCAGGTACTCGCCCTGGTGACCGGTTCGCAACGACTGAGGATTTCGAAGCCTGGATAAAACGACTGACTATGCCAGCTGATCCTGCAATGCTGTTCGACGGGGTGCAAGTGACCGCCAGCAGGTTCTGGATCGTGGAGCACGACACTTACCTCGGAGCGATCGAACTTCGGCACGTTCTAACGCCTTTCATGCCCGAAGCGGTCGGCCACATTGGCTACAACATCCGGCCGACAGCTCGTGGACGTGGTGTTGCGAGCTGGGCCTTCAAAGCTAGCCTCCCTCACGCCCGCAGCATGGGTCTGACACAGGTACTTACCTGTGATGAACAGAACCTGCCATCAGCACGAACAATAGAGAAAAACGGTGGCGTCCTTGAAGACGTACGCAGCACTGAACTTGGCCTCAAGCGCAGGTATTGGATCGACCTGTAAGGCCATTTCTGCGATCAAGCAGGCGAGGAATCAAGTCGCGGCGGAAGCAACGGAGAGTTGCCATCTAACGCGGGTTTGAACATGAGCGAGCCGTCCATTCACGGAACCCTCTGCGGTCATCACGATTGATGTAATCATCCCTCGGTTGGACGATCTAACTTTCACATACTGAAAGAATTGTCCGATGGAATCCAGCCCGCAACCCACCTCGGCCGTCATGCGTGCACTCGCCGTGACTCACAAGGGAATGATCTGAATTGCAACGAATGACACAGAGAGGTTGGCTTGGACTTTCCTTCCTTCCTCTCCTTCCTCTCCTTCCTTGCCTTCCTTGCAACGTAATTCCTCGGGGCTATTGCCTCAGGTAAGGACATCGACAAGACCTGCGCGAAGGCAGGTCAATTGCTTGACGACGACTATCGAGCGAAGAACTGGCAAGAGCCGTCCCGATTCTTTCCTCTACATGACAAGTGCAACGCCGGCTATGACATGATCCCGGTATGGGTTAACCCCGCCCTGGTGGTTTTCTTGGTTCTCACAGGAGCATTTATCTGTGCGTTCGTCGTCTCGGAAGTTAAATATGAGAAAAGACTCCAAGAAGAAAGGCAAGCTCATGACAAGCCCTGAAATCGCACACCACGGTTTCCTCGGAGCTACCGGGGCTGTCTCTGGCGCGATGATGTTCCCCACGAATGCGGCTCTCGCCGTGCCGTAACGGGTATTCCGCATAGACGCAGTCAAAGTGTCCCGCAAGCCGGTCGGACTCTGGGTCCTTAGACCTCGGAGCTCGGGCGTGAAATGGAAGCGCTCGGCTGTTTCACAGAGGAACCTTGAACGATACACCTACCGACAGTTCGCGGACGTGAAAGCGTAACCGGCAGTTTCATCCGGATCCATGTAGTCCGGGGAGTACTTCGCCGAGGCCATACGCCGGTGCGAGAATTCCGGAACGCGGGGGATCAATTTGAGGCTGCTGCTAGCCTTTCATGATGCGGGTACTGCTTACACTCCTCGGAATCGTTGCAATCGTCGTCTACTCCCTTCTCGGGGCAACATTGATGAATGGCTGGGCCTTGGTTGCCGCGAGTGAGATGCCGCTTGAAACGACGATTGCTGACATGGATGCTGCAGGTCAGACATACACCGCCATTCCGGGTTTGGCCTTCGCGGCGATGGGTATACTGCTCGCACTTGCTTGGGGCGTAACGACACTTTCCCGTCGAACTTCGTTTCCAAACTGGGCAACCGTGTTGGTGTGGGCTGGCATCGCTACCCTGGGTGCGCCAGCATACTTCTTCACTTCGTTCGCCAACCTGAACTCAGTAGGAGATACCTATTTCGATTGGAACGCCGAGGCGGCATTCGCGTTGGAGGCACCCCTCTACATGGCCAGCGGGATCGCGTTCCTTGTCGTCGTTGCAATGATGGTGACGGCAGCGATCAAGGCAACGGCGCGGAAGAAACCGTCGCCGGTTATGTAGCAGGCCAATAAGAAGTGCGCGTAGCCTCCTTGCAGCTGGCCACACGAGTGGAAAGCGAAGTACTTCTGAAGGTGGGTATGCGCTTGATCGCGGTGAACCAGCGTGGAGACAGCTCTACCCGCGACCGTAAGTGATGAGTGGGTGCGCGAAATAACCTGATTCTCCTTGGCCGTAAATGCCCCAGCTGGGGAACATCTTGCGGAGCGGGCCGCTAAAGGCGTGTCAGAGCTGTCGGCTCCAAGCGACTTCACGTCCGAGCTGGCCAGTTTCAACAAATAGTTGGACCTGGTGTGTTGCAGCAAGGGCAACCGCAAGATCCTTCGTATCTGCTGACATGAATCCGGCTTTCTGCCAGAAAGAACCCGACCTGCGGCTAAACAGCCAAGCCTGTTTGGCGCCAGCCTCCACAGCTCGTTCCATCGCGAATTGGGCTAGTTCCAGCCCAATTCCTGCCCCGCGAAGTTCCGGATCCACGGCGACGCTTCGGATAAGGGCATGACTCCCGTCCTCGCTGCTTTCATATCCAGTCGTCGCGAAAATACGTCCCGTCGATTCATCCCGCGAGATCCACAAGTGCACCGTCGGCGAATCAAGGCCGCTCAACGTTAGATCTGCGATCCGCAGGAACTCTGAAACTTCAGTCATATCGGAATCAGTTGCGCGCGAAAGATTGATCATTCCTCAACGGTATCCACCCAGCGCTGGATGCTCGAACTGTGAAGGAGGGATTGGCCGCCGTTCGGGTGTTCCACGCTCAAAGCATCCCGAAAGAGGTGTGCCGTCTTGATGTTGGGAAAGTGTCCCGCAAGCCGGTCGTTCACCGGAGCGTGTGCAGACGACTTCTGTATGTGACTGTTAACTTCAAATGGCGGTTATGTCGCAGCGTGGAATGGCGGTCTTCGCCGTTCCAGAAGGGAACCCTCAGCGGGACGGTTCTAAGCAGCTACGCTGCGTTCGGGAAGTAGGGGCTTGATATCGCTTGATAGCCTTCGGATTCCTGAGCGGGTGAAGGAAAAACGAATGCATCAGGAATTGAGGTGGTTAGCAACCGCTGTGGTGTGTCTGAGAGAGCCGTAGCCTGTGCGCACGGTGGCCGGGCTTATCATCTGAGGAGCCTTGGCCAATAGGGGAACGCTGGCCTCAACGCCCACACAAGCCGTGCCCTTGTCTCCACGGTGTTCTGGTGGCCGATTTAGTGGTGGGACATGTTCCCGGGCTTGGCTTGCATGTGGAGGTCGCACCGTAGAATCAGGCTCCATGGGGAAAAGACGGGCCGGGTTCGAGCCACAAAATCAACGCCGCGTTAGCAGGGCCCTTTCAGACGGTGCGAGTGGCGGACTACCCGGTGCCGCGCCGCAGGCTAGGCATTTGTCCGCAAAAAAGAAGCCAACCATATGGGCCAAGATCGGAATCGCCTTGTTGCTGGTGTTGGCCCTCGTCCTGGGTGCCGGGGCGGCGGCTTACTTGAAGCTGCAGAACAACATCCAGTCAGCGGATTTGTACCAGCCAGGGAAGACTCAAACCTCGGCTCCACCCGTGGATGATAAGAGCCCCATCGATATCTTGGTCGTGGGGACCGATACGCGGTCCGGCGCGGGCAGTAGATATGGCAGTGAAGAGGATTCCGGGGGTGAGGGATTTGCTGATGTCATGATGGCCGTGCATGTCTCCGGTGATCGCCAGCGGGTGACGGTCGTCAGCATTCCCAGGGACACGGTGGCCCCGTTCCCCGGCTGTGTGGATGCGGCTGGTGGTGACCCTTGGCCGGCCATGGATGCCCAAATGCTCAATGCCGCGCTTAAGATGGGAGGGCCGTCCTGCCTTCGGAAAACGTTGGGTGATCTAACCGGCATCTCTTTCGGGCATTTCATGGTCGCTGACTTCAACGCGGTCGTGGACCTGAGCAACACCGTTGGTGGTGTTGAGGTCTGCGTGGATCAGCCGATCGATGATCTGAAGTCACATTTGAAGTTGCCTGCAGGAAACAGCACGATACAGGGCGAGGACGCCTTGGCCTTTCTGCGCACCCGGAGCGCGTTCGGGGACTCCAGCGACCTAGCCAGGATCACTGCCCAGCAAGGGTTCCTTTCCTCGCTCGTGCGCAAGATCAAGAGCGAAGACACGCTAACCAACATCCCCAAGCTGTACTCCATCGCCGACACAGTCACCAAGAACGTCACCCTGGACAAATCTCTGGCCAACATTCCAGCCTTACTCCAGCTGGCCAGTCGCCTCAAGGACGTCGATACCGAGGACGTATCCTTCGTCACCGTACCCAACGAGGCCTACATCTACGACAGCAACCGGGTTCAACTCCAAGAAGAACCGGCCAAACAGCTTTTCCAGGCCATCATCGCCGACCAGGACATCACCAAGTCGGTTGGCACCCAGCCATCAGGGGAATCCTCTGCGCCAGCCCAAACCGAAACAACACCAGCAGAGCCCACGGCAGAAGTCCCCGAGGAGAATTTGAACGCTCCAGCCGAAACGACTCCGCCCGCAGCAACGGAATCTCTCAACGGGCAGACCGCGAATCAACAGACCTGCCAAAAAACATCAGGCTTCTAGCTGACAGGAAGTGTCAGCACCATAGCGGGAACGGTCTACGGGACGTTTAGACTGTGGCCGGTGGCCAGGCACGGATGACGCGGCCATCGGCTACTTCTTGCTTGTTCAGGCCTATTCGGTGCCACGGCATGCAAGCAACGGGATCGGGAATCTGGAGATGCCTTTCCTTACCCAATCGATCCAAGCCGTACATCGTTGGTTCGCGTAGGCAAGCTGATTCTCTTTGAAAAGTCGACTTTCCAGCTGTCTACCTCGTACAACTCACCAAACTGATCGATGTTTATCGACACGGAGATAGGTGTTTCGTCGGAGTCTAGGTACCAGCCCTCAACCAGCTGCCGGCCGAAACGACGGTCCTTGTGTCCTGAACCGACCCTTAGGCTTCCCATCCCACCGTCGTCCATGTCACTCACAGTCAAATCATCCAATGGAATCGAAGACTGCCAATCATCTAGGACTCCGGCCAACAGGGCGTTGACAAGGAGACGCTCACCCGTTTCCATCGGACGGTTCATGGGGACGACCTCTTTCTACAACCGGGGCTTCGTATGGAGCCAAGCTAGGTGTATCCAGTGTGCCTGCGGAAGTATGTATTTGGTAGCGACTGACGGAAATGGCTGCTTGACGAACCCTCTGCGGTCAAGCTATTCCGCACAGGGAACCTCTCTACGGGACAACGGAGTTCTGCTCGTGGAGTGTCAGTCATCCATCACGGTTTTTGATCCAGGTCTTTGACGAGCGTTAGTAGTTCAGGAAGACCATCTGCGAGCTTTCTCTTTCTGGCAAAAATCTCCGACTCAACGATCGACGCTTCAAGGAGTCGGCGCAAGTACTTTGGAATGTCGTCAACTTGGTCGAGAGTGATTGCGACTTGAATCATTAGCATTGATCGTTTCTTCGAGAAACTTCCTGTCCGTATGCCAACAAACTCATTAGGGGCAAGTTTCCCGTCAACATGAAACACCACATTGACTCGAAGAGGACTAGTGATGTCCTGCCGTGCGTTCTGAACTTTCCGACTTAAGGCGTTGATCTGCCGGCTCCAGGCCATACTTTCAGAATCCGAGTCGCCGAGTATGGCACCAATGGAAAGGGCTGGGTCAATTTCTGACAGCATGCTTAGGGCCTTCCAAGTCTCAGTGTCTTGATTTGTGGAAACTAAAGAGTAACGGGACTAGGAACTAACGTGGAATGACACACTCTTTACCGGATTCGGGGATGAAGTCGCGGAAGCCGACTTTCACTTTACTCAGGATGGCATTGAGCGGGTAAGCTTCGATGCCTTTCGTCCTCCGATGAACCAGAGGATAGGGCCAACAACCGGAAGCAAGAACACAATCACGACCCACACTGTGGTTGTGACCGGCGGCTGATTTTTGGTGCGAGCGATGCTTATCAAGGATGCGATCAGCAGCGCGAAACATGCAAGTGATATGGAAACTTGCAGAATCACCCACGGCATAGGAATGACCGGGTCTGTACCGCTGATGGATCCAATAATCGTCGTCAACATATTTCCCCCAAATAGGCCGATTTTTGTCGCCAGTTTTTCGTCGACTAGCGAGTAACTAACACCCTATCGCTACCTTCGAGACGTCTCTGGCCAAAAGGCAATCTGCTAGCTGAATGGTGTGCGAATGCGTAGACGCTTCCGAGATGTCCCGAAAGGGGTGTCCCGTATAGACGTTGGCAAAGTGTCCCGCAAGCCGGTCCATCACCGGACAATCAGGCCGCTGACCTGCATCGCCATTAATCCCCGCCCCAGGACGTCCCGTTTAGGGTGTTCGGTGATCTGTCCGGTGACGGGGCGTCATGCGGTACAGCCTAAATGCCTTTGAGCGACGTTCAGGCGGGTGGGGGAGTGGGCTGGGCATCCTGGGTGTTCCGCATTGGGTCTGGGTGGGCGAGTGTTCGTGCGCGTCGGTAGAAGGTAGCGCGTGACATTCCGAGGTCACGGGCGACTTGGGCTGTGGGCTCTCCGCTTTCTATGAGGCGGATGGCATTCTGGATCTGGCTGTCGGTGATGCGGCGAGGCCGGCCGCCCAGGTCTTTGCCCGCTGCTCTTCGTTTGTTGATGGAGTCGGTGATGCGTTCACTCTTAATTTCGTGTTCCATTTGAGCCAGGGCAGCCATGATGGTGAACAGCATCGATCCCATGGGGGTCGAGGTGTCGATGTCACCGCCGCCAAGGTTCAGGACCCGCAGGCCCGCGCCGCGCTTGTTCAACTCTTGCGCGAAGTCGAGCATGTGCTGGGTGGAATGCCCGAGCCGATCCAGTGTGGTGATGACCAGGGTATCTCCTGGAATCAGAGCATCGAGTGCACGGTCGAACTGGGGCCGTGATGCGCGGGCCCCGGATACGCCGTGGTCGACGCAGAGGTCATCGGCTCGGACGCCGGCGGCGAGAAGGTCAGCTTGTTGTCGGTCGGTGGATTGTTGTCGCGTTGATACGCGCGCGTAGCCGATCAGTTTCGTCACGGGCAGCTCCAATGTGTCTCATAACTAATGCCGGCTTACGATTCCAGTGAGATGGGTCGGGCGTAAAATTGGGCTATGTCTGGTGAAGTTCCGGTTTGTCCTCGTGGGCACCCGGATGGTCGGGTTGTACGTGACGGTATCCAAAGGGATGGTGGGCGGCCTCGGCCGCGCTGGCGGTGCATCCTCCCGGGAGGTTCCTTTCACCGTTTCCTTGGGGTTGTCAGCAGAACCTTTACAAGTGTCGAGACTTGTGTCGAATGTGAGAATCACTTGGCCTTTTACGAGGGTCCGGCGGCACCAGCGCAGTTTGAGTATTTGATTCGGGAGATTGCCGGGGCACTGGTCGATGTTGGGCGAGGAAGCACCTACACGGATGCGGCCAGACGCGTGAAGATGCAGGCCGTAGTGAATATTCCCGGCAAGTCTGTGCGGGAGGTGAAGAACGGTCAGACTGTGGCTGAATGGATGGCGGATTTCGTTCCGGTTGTCGCTGCGCCATATGCCCAAACTAGGTGGCCGGACGTGCTCGTCCTTGATTCTGTGTCGTTCTATTGGCGCGGAATTGGTGAGGCTAAAGCCAAGGTAGAGATGTATTCGATCCTCGCTGCTTATGGCTACGATGCCAGCGGAAAAGATGGCAGGTTGTGGAGGCAGGAAGCCCACCCAGCACATGCTGTGTCAGCTTGGGAAGAGTTCCTCGCACGGCTCCCGGGAGATCCGTTGTCAGTCATTGCCGACGAGGATATTGCGATTCGGGGAGCGATCATGGCGCACTGGGGAACAGCCTATTGGGCGGATAGATACCACTCTAGCGAGCATCACCTACAGGCCAGCGGGTCCGAGGTACTCACCCGGGCAGCCGGCTCCGGTGAGCTGCGCACGTTGTTCCATGACGCGTTAACCAGCAAGGAACCCTGGGATCTATTTGAAACCGCTGTAGAGAAGTCCGGCATATTGGCCATCAAAATCTGGGTGATGATTCATGGAGAGCAGATCCAAAGGCAGACCCTACGCAGGGGGGCTATTCCACCGGTCTATGCCAATGGAGCCCTTGAAAATTCGCTCAACCTGGTTCGTCCCATGATCGTCGATCGTGCATTCTCCTTCCGCAACCGAGCCCGCCTAAACTTGCTGCTGGAACTTGTCCGCCTGGGCCAACTGCGCGCCGACAACACGGCGGACTACGCAACCGCCATCCGTACCCACCTGATCCAGAACGACGGTCACCCCCACCGCAGCTACCGTGAAATCTACGACCACCGGAGTGGTGAAGACGGAATCAACAAGAACAGCCTCTGGTCACCGGCAGCCCAGCTCAATCTGCCCACCAAAACTGAGGAGAATCCTGCCGAACCCATCTCACTGGAATCGTAAGCCGGAATTATTTGCATGATTGGCGCGGCGGCGGTTCACTTGTGGGTGGTGTTAGAAGGGTGCTGGGAGGTCTTCCTCGTTTTGGGTGTGGAGGTATTCGCGGCCGGTGGGGGTGGTGGTTTTGGTGATGCCTGGGCTGTGGGGTTCTATGGTCCAGCCGGTGCTGGGGTCGTCCTTGAGGCGGTGGCAGTATTTTGACAGGGGGCGTAGGTTCTCGGTGCTGGTTTCGCCTTTGGGCAGGAGTGTTCCGTGGGGGTCGTAGCGGTTTTGGTGGAAGGGGGTGGTGTGGTCGATCTCGCAGGAGCGGGAGGGTGTGTCGCAGCCGATGCCGGTGCAGACGGGGTCTTTGAGGCGGACCAGTCGGACCATGTCTGCTGGGGGTTTGTAGGATTGGCGGCCGATGCTGACTATGGTGCCTTTCTCGGGGTCTGTCAGGATCCGGTGCCACGAGCTTGCGCCGGCTGCGAGTTCTCTGGCTTGTTCGGGCGGGATGGGGCCGTAGCCCTCCAGGATGCCCGGTTCCTGGGAGTCGTTGAGCAGGGTTAGGAACGGGATGGTGACACTGATCTTCGCCGGGATTCGCGGCCGGAGCCAGGACTCGTGGACGGTGTTGTTGAGGTTATCTGGGGCGGCGATCGTGCCGTGTGAGGTGCTTCCGGGGTGTGCCGGGTTACTGCCGGATTCGCCGGTTTGTGAACAGCCGCCGTCAGGGCACGTGACACCGGAACACGTGTTG
>NZ_JBTNDR010000046.1:0-26831 GCF_054510895.1 Arthrobacter sp. HLT1-20
AAACGGCCAGTCATCACCACAGGGGCGGCAACAACCAACCAAATAACCAATTCAATATAAATAAATTGGTATCAATAAAACTTGGCACACTATTGAGTTCTCAAACAACAACCACACCCAGCCAACACACCCGAAACAAACTCTCTTGTCCGCGATGATCAGTGCCGAGGCAACTTTTCAAGCTTACCCGCATGAATTCCAGTAAGTCAAATCCGTAATTTCGACTAAATTCAAATTTTAATTTGAACACAAACAATTGAGCCTGTTTTGCAGGCCAACGTTTTGGTCTTGTCCGGATCCGAACTGTTCGTTCAGCGGAGTACTAACAATAGCACCTACTTGCCGTGAATACCAAACGGCAAGTAGGTGCTCCGAGGACGCCTGAAGTTCTAGGCTTCCAGAGGGGTCAGATACAGGGCGCCAAGGGGTGG
This sequence comes from Arthrobacter sp. HLT1-20, assembly GCF_054510895.1. Taxonomy (NCBI): domain Bacteria; kingdom Bacillati; phylum Actinomycetota; class Actinomycetes; order Micrococcales; family Micrococcaceae; genus Arthrobacter; species Arthrobacter sp. HLT1-20. The sequence continues at coordinate 432 of NZ_JBTNDR010000046.1, forward strand.
CACCCTGAGTTGGACGGAGTGTTTCTGACCGTCCCAGGGTTTTTCTTCAGCCACCAGCGCCCCCACGTTGCGAACATCGGAGCCGCCAAAAACTGCAAGATCGGTATTGAGAACTTCTTGCCACGGGCCTGCCGCCGGCAGGCCAACGCGGTGGCCCTCATAGGCAACACCGGAGAAGTTGACAATGCACACCAGCGGATTGCCGGCCTTGTCGCGGCGCACGAAGGAAACAACATTGTTTTCGCTGTCCCCACCATTGAGCCAGGTGAATCCTTCGGGGACATTGTCCAGCTCATACAGGGCGGGAGTGCTGGCATAGCTTTGGTTCAGCTCTTTAACCAGAAGTTGAATTCCGTTGTGCGCAGGGTTTTCTGCCAGCCACCAATCAAGTCCGTGCTGTTCGCTCCATTCGGATTCCTGCCCGAACTCTGTGCCCATGAAGATCAGTTGCTTGCCGGGGTGAGCCCATTGGAACGCCAAATAGGCACGCAGATTGGCCAGCTGCTGCCACCTGTCTCCTGGCATCTTGCGCAACAAGGAACCCTTGCCGTGCACTACCTCGTCATGGCTGATGGGCAGCAAGAAGTTCTCCGTGAACGCGTACACCAGCGAGAAGGTGATTTGGTTGTGGTGCCACCCGCGGTTGATGGGGTCTTCGGCCATGTAGTTAAGGGAGTCGTGCATCCACCCCATGTTCCACTTGATGCCGAACCCCAGCCCGCCACCGCTAGTGGGTGCCGTCACGCCGGGGAATGCTGTGGACTCTTCGGCAATGGTGACCACGCCCGGATTGCGACGGTAGGCGGTTGCATTCATTTCCTGCAGGAAGCTGATGGCTTCCAGGTTCTCGCGGCCACCGTGCCGGTTGGGGCTCCAAGCGCCGTCGTCGCGAGAATAGTCCAGGTACAGCATTGACGCGACCGCATCCACGCGAAGCCCATCAATGTGGAACTCTTCCAACCAATAGAGTGCATTGGCCACGAGGAAGTTGCGGACCTCATTGCGGCCAAAGTCGAAGATCAGTGTTCCCCAGTCGGGGTGTTCGCCAAGGCGCGGGTCGGAGTGCTCGTACTGTGCACCGCCGTTGAACTTGGCCAACGCCCATTCGTCCTTGGGGAAGTGCGCTGGCACCCAGTCCATGATGACGCCAATGCCAGCCTGGTGCAGGGAATCAACGAGGAAGCGGAAATCATCGGGATGGCCAAAGCGTGAGGTCGGCGCATAGTAGGAGGTCACTTGGTAGCCCCATGAACCACCAAACGGGTGCTCCGCCACGGGCATGAGCTCCACATGGGTGAAGCCAAGCTCCTGGACATACTCCACGAGTTCCGCAGCAAGCTCGCGGTAGTTCAGGCCAGGGCGCCATGAGCCCAGATGAACCTCGTAGGCGCTCATGGGGGAATTGTGCGGATCCTTGAGCGCACGCTGCGCCATCCAGTCGCCATCCTTGAATGAATACGCGGATTCCACCACCCGGGAGGCTGTCAACGGAGGAACCTCGGTGCCGTAGGCCATGGGATCGGCCTTTTGCAGCCATTCACCATGTTCAGTGAGAATCTCAAATTTGTAGCAATCCCCCGGCGCCACATCAGGAATGAACAATTCCCAGATGCCGCTGGTGCCCAGGCTACGCATGGCGTGGGCCCGTCCGTCCCAGCCGTTGAATTCGCCAATGACCCGTACTGCTTGGACAGCCGGCACCCACACGGCGAAGCTGACGCCGGACACTTCGCCCAGGCTCGAGTGGTAGCGCTGCACATGTGCGCCCAACACCGTCCACAACGTTTCGTGGCGGCCCTCGGCAATCAGGTGCAGGTCCAATTCTCCCACTGTGGGCAGGTACCGGTACGGATCGTCGGTGCGGTGTGCGCCGTGCGCATAGCTCACCTCAAGGCGGTAGTCCGGCACATGCCCGGCCTCTTCCGCCGGAATAACCGCCACCCAGATGCCACCGTGTTCGTGCGTCATGGGGTGCTCGCCGGTCCCGGTAACCACCTGCACCGACTGTGCCAAGTGCCGCAGCGTACGGACTGTCACCAATCCGTCGTCGCCCAAGTGTGCACCCAGCACAGAGTGGGGGGCGTAGTACGTTCCCCCGGCAATTCGTGCCAAGACGTCCGAGTCGACCGCCAGAGGGGCCATTTTGTTCAGTCCCATGTCCACACCACTTTCCCTTGATTCAAACAAATCTCGCACGGCCTTTACTGGTACCCATACCCAATCGGGCCGGTTTTGTAATTCATAAACAACCTCGTACAGCGCCTTATCCAGCCACAATGCCACGAAAAGAGCCGATTCAGTTGCAATTCCTTGCCCGGAACCGCCTTCATACCCTTGGATAAACGCTTGGGCGCTCTGTTGGGCCCAGTGCGCACCCGCTGCCGGGCTCACGCTACCTGTTGCCGCGGCCTGGGCACCCGCGTAGTCAAAGGACCGCAGCATTCCTGCCACGTCTCGCAAGGTCACATCCGGGAGGCCCCGCTCCGCCAGCGGCCTCAGCGGCTCACCCTCAAAGTCCAGAATGTACCAGCCCAGGGCGGCCTTTGATCCTTGATGCAGCAGCTGCCCTAGGTGCAGGTCACCGTGAATGCGCTGCGCCGGCGGTAGCTGCTTTATTTGATTCAGCTGTACTAAAATGCTCCGGACCTGCGCATCATAGGGCCCGACGGCGGAGCGCACCTGGCTCCACGCATCGTCCAGCCGGGCGCCCAGGGCGTGGGTGAACGCGGAAATCTCGGCCGCGTCCCGATGGTGCTCACCGAGGCTCTGGCGCAGTCCACCGTGAACACGGGCCAGGGCATCACCTATGGCGTGGGCGTTGGCGGAAAAATCGGCGCCGCTGCTTGCAGCGTCAAGGGCAACGGCCCACCCGTCCTGCGCCTTGGGGACAAAATCATGAATCACAAAAAGCGCCGCACCGCCGGTCCCGTAACTCACCGCCGCCTGCAGGGCTGGAACACTGAATTCTTGGCCGTCATTGGCCAGGCCGGCAAAGGCCTCCCCGATTTCCACTTCGGGATGCTTGCCCGGATGGAGAACCCGGAAGAATTTTGCAATGAGTTGGCGCTCCCCCAGCTGGAAAACGACGGAACTGTTGGACTGCTCGCTGGTCACCAGCCGGACATTGCTGACCTCTGGCGCAACAATGCCAGCCAGGTCCGGGCTGCGCCACTGGTGCAGGCCGGAGGTGCCCCGGGTTGGGGCATCCGCACCGCGCCCCAGCCGCGCAAGCCAAGCCCGCATGAAAGCCGGGTCCGCAAGCCCGTCATAGACCCGCCCGGCGGGCCATTGATGGCCAGACCCTGCGCCGGCACACGCAGTACCCAACAGTGCCGACTCCGGCGGCTGCGCAACTCCGGAACCCATGACCTGGGAAACGTCAGAGCCATGAGTTAGTACGGATGTGCCATTTCGATGGAAACTCAAGGGTACGTGCAGTGTGAGGCCGGCGCCGGACGGGGCACTCTGGTTGCTGGGGCCGGTGTCGCGGACGGGGAAAGCCACCTTGACCAGGACCACGTGCAGCGAAACGGAGGGGTCCGCAGAAGGGAGTTCAAAGGAATCCGCTATGCCCAGCCGGGCGCCGTGCCCGGAGGCGCCCTTGCGCGGATACCAGCGCTGGGACGGCAGCCACGCGGCAAGCAGCTCAATGAGGTTGGTGGACATCAGTACCCGTACACCGATCCGTCGATGATGGGCAAGGCCTGCGTATGGGTGGAATGGACGTTGGAGGCCTGTGAACGGATGCGCAGCCAAAAGAAGTCGTAGGCGCCCAGGGTCACGGTGAGGTGGCCGTCGTCGTCAATGCCCGGAAAAATTGACCCGCCAAACACTTCGCGCAGGCCGCGCCCCGCCAGCTCGGGAAGGTTCAAGGTGGTGGCGGCGGGATGTTGGGACAAGTTGAAGACGCACAGGATGGATTCGGCTTTCTCCCCCTCGGCATTGCCCACGGGCAGCACCCGCAGGAATGCCAGAACAGCCTCGTGTGAGGTGGGCACATTCTCATACCCGCCCAAACCGAAGGCCGGATGGGCCTTGCGCACGGCCAGAATTTTCTTGTTCCAGTGCAACAGCGAACTCGAGTGCGCCATCTGCGCCTCAACGTTGACGTGGTTGTAGTGATACACCAAGGACTGCACCACGGGCAGGAACAGCTTCCCCGGATCAACGTTGGAAAAGCCGGCGTTGCGGTCTGGGTTCCACTGCATGGGTGTGCGGGAGGCGTCTCTGTCGTCGAGCCAGATGTTGTCCCCCATGCCGATCTCGTCCCCGTAATACAGGAAGGGGCTGCCGGGCAGGGCCAGCAGCAGCGCGTTGATCAGCTCAATCTCGGCGCGGGAGTTATCCAGCAAGGGTGCCAGCCGGCGTCGTATCCCAATATTGGCCCGCATCCGCGAATCCGGGGCATACCAGCCCAGCATGGCCTCGCGCTCCGAAGGAGTCACCATCTCCAACGTGAGCTCGTCATGGTTGCGCAGGAACGTCCCCCACTGGGCGCCGGCCGGGATGGCGGGGGTGTTCTCCATGGTTTCAATAATGGGCGCGGCCTTTTGATCACGCAGCGCATAGTAGAGGCGGGGCATGATGGGGAAATGGAACGCCATGTGGCATTCGGGCTTCTCCGCCGTGCCAAAGTAGTCCACCACCTCGTGGGGCATCTGGTTGGCCTCGGCAATGATGACACGGCCGGGGAACTGCGCGTCCACCATGGCGCGCAAATCCTGCAGGAACTGGTGTGTGGCCGGCAGGTTCTCACAATTGGTGCCATCTTCGGCATAAAGATAAGGAATGGCGTCGGCGCGGAAGCCGTCAATCCCCTGCTCGAGCCAAAACTTCACCACATCGAAGATGGCGTCCCGCACGGCGGGGTTCTCATAGTTCAGATCCGGTTGGTGGCCGAAGAACCTGTGCCAAAAGAACTGGCGCCGCACGGGATCAAAGGTCCAGTTGGACTCCTCGGTGTCAACAAAAATGATCCGGGCATCCTCATACAGCTCAGTGGTGTCACTCCACATGTAGTAGTCGCCAAAGGGGCCGCTGGGGTCCTCCCGTGACGCCTTGAACCAGGGGTGCTGATCGGAGGTGTGGTTCAGTGGCAGGTCGATGATGATGCGCATGCCTCGCTCATGGGCCTGGGTCACCAGGGACTTGAAGTCCGAGATGGTGCCGTAGCTTTCCATGATGGAGGTGAAATCGCGGACGTCGTAGCCGCCGTCGAGCAGGGGGGAATCAAAGAACGGCGGCAGCCACAGGCAGTCGATTCCCAGCCACTGCAGGTAGTCGAGCCGGGAGATCAGCCCGGAGAAGTCCCCCGAGCCGTCACCGTTGGCGTCGGCGAAACTCTGCACCAGCACCTCATAAAAAACAGCCTTACGGTACCAATGCCTGTCATGGGCCAGCCCGGGCGCGTTCACGTTGAACTGCTGGGCACTATTGGTATGCGTGAAGGCCATGACTCACCGCCTGATGTGCAGGATGTGGGCGGGTTCCAGGTGGGCGTCCAGGCGGAAATAGTTCTTCTTTCCCCAGTTCCAGGTGGCTCCCGTGATGAGCTCATCCACAATGAAGGTCCCGTCCGGGGCAAGCCCGTCCAGTTCCAAGGCGTCAAGGTTCAGGCTCACCTCGCCCTGGCGCATGCTGTGCGGATCAACGTTGATCACCACAATGATGGTGTCCTTGCGGGCGGGAGCCCCATCAGTGGCGGCAATGTGCTTGTGCTTGCTGAACACCAGCGTGGCGTCATCGGAGCTCTCATGCAGGGTGAGATTCTGCAGGTCCAGCAGCGCCGGATGCGCGCGCCGGATGGTGTTGAGCATGGTGACGAACGGGGCGAGTGACTTGCCATGGGCCTGCGCCCCAGCGAAATCACGGTCCTTGTACTCGTACTTCTCGTTGTCAATGTTCTCTTCGGAACCCGGCCGGGCCACATGTTCAAACAGCTCGTAGCCGGCGTACATGCCCCACAGCGGGCTGCCCAAGGCGGCCAGAATGGCACGGATCTTGAACGCGGCGGGCCCACCGAACTGCAGGTACTCGGTGAGGATGTCAGGGGTGTTGACAAAGAAGTTGGGGCGGAAATAGCCGGCCGATTCGCGACTGACGTGAACCAGGTACTCCTCCAGCTCCGCCTTGGTGTTGCGCCAGGTGAAGTAGCTGTAGGACTGCTGGAACCCGGCCCTGCCCAGGGCCGCCATCATGGCAGGGCGGGTGAACGCCTCGGCCAGGAAGACAATGTCGGGACGCTCGGCGTTGATCTTGCCAATGAGCCATTCCCAGAACCACACGGGCTTGGTGTGGGGGTTGTCCACGCGGAAAATGCGCACGCCGTGGTCAATCCACAGCCGCACAATGCGCAGGATCTCGTGGGAAAGCCCGGCAGGATCGTTGTCAAAGTTCAGGGGGTAGATGTCCTGATACTTCTTCGGCGGGTTTTCAGCGTACGCAATGGTGCCATCCACGCGGGTGGTGAACCATTCCGGGTGCTCGGTAGCCCAGGGGTGGTCCGGCGCACACTGCAGGGCCAGGTCCAACGCAATTTCCAGGTCCAACTCGTTGGCTGCTGCCACGAAGGCGTCAAAATCGGCGAAGGTGCCCAAATCCGGGTGAATGGCGTCATGCCCGCCAGCAGCCGAACCAATGGCCCACGGCGAACCCGGATCCCCGGGGCCTGCCGTCAACGTATTGTTGGGGCCTTTACGGTTGACATGGCCGATCGGGTGGATGGGTGGCAGGTACAGTACGTCAAAGCCCATGGCGGCAACTGCCGGCAGCCTGTGCGTGGCGGTCTGGAAGTTTCCGCTGGTCCACTCGCCGGTCTCCGGGTGGCGCTTGGCACCCTCGGACCGGGGGAAGAATTCGTACCACGCGCCGCGGCCGGCAGCATCGCGCTCCACCTTCAGGGGGAATGCTTCGGAGCTGGTCACCAGATCCCGCAAGGGGAAATGTTCGACGGCGGCCCGCACGGCCGGGCCTGTCCCGGCGGCCAGGCGGTCATTGACGTTCAGGGACGGATCGGCCAAGGTGAGCGCAGCGTGCTTGAACGCCTTCACCTCTTCGGCACCGGGCGCATCCTGGGCAGCCTTGCCCAGCAGCTGGGCGCCCTCGGCCAGCATCACGTCCACATCGACGTCGGCGTTGATTTTTACCTGGGCGTTGTGCGCCCAGGTGGCGTACAGGTCTGTCCAGCCCTCAACAAGGAACGTCCAGTCACCCTCAAAGCCCGGGGTGACTATACCTTCCCAGGCGTCGCTGCCCTTGGCGCCCGGCGTGAGTTTGCTGCGCTGGGCAACCGTACCGTCCGGGGCAATGAGCACAGCCGTGGCACCCAGAACGTCATGGCCCTCACGGAAAACCACTGCGCTGATGCGCACATCGGCACCGCGGATGCCCTTGGCGGAGAATTTTCCGCCTTCGAGCACCGGCTGGACGTTGGTGATGGGGATTCGCCCAAAACGCAGCCCCTCGGCAGGGTTACCGGCAGGGTTGAGTGATGCGGGCACCGCCGTGGCAGCACCCATTTTTGCGGCGGCGGCTGGCATTTTTCGCGAAGGCTTGGAAGTACTCACAAACTAGACGTTAGCGACTCCCCTGCCAGATTGCGAAGGCCATCCGTATTTGGGCGGCTTGGACCGTCACGAGCGGGTCAAAGTTCGTCTTGAACCGGGCGGCGGGCGTAATGAAGTAGGTAATAAACCGCCTACGCAATATTGGTGTCACGTTCTTGGGCTATGGTGACCGGCATGAAGGCAATTCGCAGATTCACAGTTCGCACCACAGTCCCTGCGCAGATTTCCGCGCTCACGTCCTTGGCAACCAATCTGCGCTGGTCGTGGCACCTGCCCACGCGCAATTTGTTTGAATCGCTCAACCCCGAACTTTGGGAAAAGTCACGCTTCGACCCCCTGTCGATGCTCTCGGCATTGTCCCGTGAGCAGTTGCAGGCGCTGGCTCATGATCCTGATGTGGTGGGCCGGGTGGCCGGTGCGCAGGCCAGCCTTGACTGCTACCTCAACGAGCCCCGCTGGTACCAGGGGCTGGGCGCTGAGGCCCCCCAAAGCATCGCCTACTTCTCCCCCGAATTTGGTATTGCCGACGTCCTCCCCCAGTACTCAGGCGGCCTGGGCATCCTGGCTGGTGACCACCTGAAATCGGCCTCCGACCTCGGGGTGCCGTTGATCGGCGTCGGACTTCTCTACCAGGCCGGCTATTTCAAGCAGTCGCTGTCCAAGGATGCCTGGCAGCAGGAGACGTACCCGCTGCTGGACCCGGACGCCCTGCCCCTGACCCTGTTGCGCGAGGACGACGGCGCACCGGTCCTCATCTCGCTCCCACTGCCTGAGAACCGGGTGCTACGCGCTCATATTTGGCGTGCGGACGTGGGCCGGGTGCCCCTGCTGTTGCTGGATTCCAACGTTGCCGAAAACGACGACGCCGCCCGCGGGGTCACCGACAGGCTGTACGGCGGCGGCGGTGACCACCGCCTGACCCAGGAGCTACTCCTGGGCATGGGCGGGGTCAAGGCCCTGCGCGTGTATGCACGCCTGACGGGCACCGCGGCACCGGAAGTGTTCCACACCAACGAGGGCCATGCCGGCTTCCTGGGCATTGAGCGCATCCGCGAACTCATGGATCCGGCGCTCACCGACCACCCGCTGACATGGAGCGAGGCCCTGGCGGCAGGCCGCGCGTCGACAGTTTTCACCACGCACACGCCGGTTCCCGCCGGAATCGACAGGTTCCCGCGCAGCATGATTGAGCACTTCTTCGCCGGCCAGCTGGCCCCCGGCGTGCCCGTCCACCAGATCCTGGCGCTGGGTGCGGAGAATTACGACGGCGGTGACCCCGAGGTGTTCAATATGGCCGTCATGGGCCTGCGCCTGGCCCAACGCGCCAACGGTGTTGCCAAACTGCACGGCGTTGTCTCCCGCGGCATGTTCTCCGGGCTGTGGCCGGGCTTTGATCATGAGGACATTCCCATCACCTCCGTCACCAACGGGGTGCATGTGCCCACCTGGGTGGATCCGGCGCTGGCCGAGCTGGCCCGGGACCGCTTTGGCGCCGAAGTACTGGACGGCCCCGACTGGTCCAGGGTGTACGACGTCAGCGATGAGGAGGTGTGGGCCATGCGCCGCCGCCTCCGGGCTGCCCTTGTCAGCGATGCCAGGCGCAGATTGCGGGCTTCGTGGAAGAAGCGAGGTGCCGCAGACGCCCAGCTGGCCTGGACGGACAGCGCCCTGGACCCGGACGTGCTGACCATTGGCTTTGCCCGCCGCGTCCCCACCTACAAGCGCCTGACCTTGATGTTGCGTGATCCCGCCCGCTTGAAGGCCCTGTTGCTGCACCCTGAGCACCCCATCCAGATCATCATTGCCGGCAAGTCTCACCCCGCGGACGACGCCGGCAAGAAAATGATCCAGGACCTGGTCCAGTTCACGGATGACCCGGAGGTCCGCCACCGGATCGTGTTCCTGCCCAACTACGACATCGCCATGGCCAGGACCCTTTTCCCCGGCTGCGACGTGTGGCTGAACAACCCACTCCGGCCGCTGGAGGCTTGCGGCACCTCGGGCATGAAGGCCGCCATCAACGGCTCGTTGAACCTGTCCGTCATGGATGGCTGGTGGGATGAACTGTACGACGGCGAAAACGGCTGGGCGATCCCCACGGCCAATACCGGCACCAGTGATGAGGAACGCGACGACATTGAAGCCGCCGCCCTGTACGAATTGTTGGAAACCCAAGTGGCTCCTCGCTTTTACGGCGAAGTGGTGACCATGGATGCTGGCGCCGCAGGCCCCTCGCAGCCGCACAATGGTGCCCTGCCAGCCCATTGGATTTCCATGATCAAGCACACTCTGGCGCACCTTGGCCCGGCAGTGTCCGCAAACCGCATGGTGGCCGAGTATGTGCAGCGTTTGTACCAGCCGGCAGCCGTGGCAGGCCGCTTGGCTCGGGCCAATGACTACGCCGCAACGAAGGAACTGGCCGCCTGGATCGACACTGTCCGGCCGGCCTGGAGTGGCGTCCACATTGAGCATGTGGAATCACACGGCCTGCACGACGAACCGCAAATTGGTGAATCATTGCAGGTCCGCGCCCACATCACACTGGGGCAGCTGCGCCCCGAGGACGTCAAAGTCAGCGTGGTCTATGGGACGGCCGGTGATTCCGACGAGCTCACTGCAACGCGCAGCCTACCCTTGAACTCGGTGCAGGAGAACGGCCCCGGCCGCTATCAATTCACCACCGAGCTCGTCATTGACCGCTCAGGGAACTTTGGCTACGGCGTCCAAGTCCTGCCCCAGCACGCAGCGTTGGCCAATCCGGCCGAGCTGGGGCTCATCACCACCGCTTAAATCAGATCGGCCCGGCGCCAGCCTCCGCTAGCGCGGGGTGAGGTCGTTGCGGAACAGCTGAACGGTGTTGGCGTTCGCGCGCACGACGTCACCAGCCTGGACGAGCGGGATGGAACGGGGCAGCCTGAAGGTGGGTTCGCCGTCGTCGGTCAGGGTGGGAGCCTCGGTGGTCATCCGCAACATGTACGGCCGGGGCCCTGATGCTTGCCCACTATCCTGCTCCGCGACGCGGCCGACCTTTGCGTCAGCATCCTCAGCCTCGCTAAAGCGTGGGTTGGCCGGCAGGATGACGTCTTCATTGGTGACTCCGGTGTTGAAGACCACCAGGCCGTCAACAGTGCCGTCGGGGGAACCCATCAGCATGGTCAGGACGCGTTCGTGCGGGTCCTTCCACCGCCCTGCCGTCATGGGTTGCCCGTCGGCGCCAAACCAGTGAATGAACGACTGGCCGCCGCGGGTGGGGTAGGTGCTGGGCTGCAACGCCAGAAAATCCTTGCGGATCTGCGCCAGGCGGATGGTGGCGGCCAGCATGGTCTTGGCCTCATGGTCCATGGTCCAGTCAACCCAGGCGATCTCATTGTCCTGGCAGTAGACGTTGTTGTTGCCGCCTTGGCTGCGCCCCAACTCGTCTCCGGCGGTAATCATGGGCACGCCCAGGGCCAGCAGCATGGTGGCCATGAGATTGCGCGCTGTTCTGGCCCGCTGCGCCAGGGTGGTGGGGTTGTTGGTGATGCCCTCAACGCCGTGGTTCCAGCTGCGGTTGTTGCTGGTGCCGTCCCTGTTGTCTTCCTGGTTGTCTTCATTGTGTTTGTGGTTGTACGCAGTCAAGTCAGCCAGGGTGAAACCATCGTGGGCCGTGATCAGGTTGATCGAGGCCAGCTGCCCGCGCCCCGAGCCGGCAAACATTTTGGCGGATCCGCCCAAGGCGTCACCGAACGTGGCAAGACCGTTGTGGTGGTAGCCCGCCAACATGGCAGCCCTGTCCGTCAGCCACACTTCGCGGACCTGGTCACGGAAGGAATCGTTCCAATCAGCCCAGCCCGTGGGGAAATTACCTGTCTGCCAGCCGCCGTAGCCAACATCCCAGGGCTCGGAGATGAGCTTGGTGGATGACAGCACGCCGTCGGTGGACGCCGCGAGCAGGAAGGGATGCTGGTTGGTGAACTCGTGCACGCCATTGCGCGCCAAGGATACGGCCAGGTCGAAGCGGAACCCATCAATATGGAATTCCTCCACCCAGTAGCGCAGCGAATCCATGGCCATCTTGATCACGTGGGGATTGCCAAAATTCAGCGTGTTGCCGCAACCCGTGGTGTCGTAGTAGCTGCCGTCACGCATACGGTAGTACTGCTCTTCGGCTAAGCCGCGCCAACTGTAGTTGGGTCCGCCCTGGCCACCCTCGGCCGTGTGGTTGTACACAACGTCCAGGATGACCTCAATGCCGGCCATGTGCAGCAGCTTAATCATGCCCTTAAGCTCAGCCTGAACGGCTGCCGGGCCGGATTCGCGGGCGGCGGCGGTGGCGTATTCCACATGCGGAGCAAAGAATCCCAGGGTGTTGTAGCCCCAATAATTGCTCATGCCGGTTCCATGCAGGTGCGGCTCGTCGATGTGGAAATGGACAGGCAACAGCTCCACGGCTGTCACGCCAAGGCTGAGCAGGTGCTTGATCATGGCCGGATGCGCCATGCCGGCGTAGGTGCCACGGAATTCTTCGGGCACATCCGGGTGCAGCATGGTCTGGCCGCGCACATGTGCTTCGTAAAAAACTGTTTCCCGCCACGGCGTGTGCGGACGTGCGACTGTGCCCCAGTCAAATTCGGAGTCCATGCGGACCGACATGTATTTGGTGTCGCCGGCCGCGTTGACTTCCTCGTGGATGTAGCGCCCGTAGGGGTCCAACAACAGTTGCACGGCGTCCGGGTCGATGCGGAGCATTTCCTCTTTGGTTGCCGCGAGGTCAATGTAGAAACCGTAGCGGCTGCCCACCGGCATGTCAGGCACCAAGGCGTGGTGCACGCCGTCGGTCTTGTCCGGCAGTAGCACAGCCTTCCATGCCTCACCGGGCGGCTGATAGCAGAGCACCACGTTGCTGTTGGCAGGGGAATAAACCGCCACGTTGGCCACCGAGTCCGGGGCACCCTTGACGGCGCTCACTCCCAGCTGGGTATGGCGCGACAGGGCTGCGCCCAGAGTCCCGATGGCCTCGATGACGGTTTCGGGCATGGTTAGGCCCGGGCCGCTCGTTGTCTTGAGACTTCGTAGAGGCTGATGCCCACGGCCATTGAGGCGTTCAATGATTCCATGGCCGAATCGATCGGGATGGAGACAATCTGGTCGCAGTTTTCGCGAACCAGGCGGGACAGGCCCTTGCCTTCAGAACCAACCACAATGCACACAGGCTCCTGCGCCAAGGTGAGGTCGGGCAGCGAAACGTCGCCGTCGCCGTCGAGCCCCAGCACAAAGTAGCCCATCTTCTGGAACGCCCCGATGGCGCGGTTCAGGTTCGGGGCCTTGGCCACGGGTACGCGAACGGCTGCACCGGCACTGGTCTTCCACGCCGCGGCCGTGACACCGGCGCTGCGGCGTTCGGGGACGATCACTGCGTGGCCGGAGAAGGCCGAGACGCTGCGGATGATGGCACCGAGGTTGCGGGTGTCGGTGATGCCGTCCAGGGCAACGATGAGCGGGGCGTTGGCAATGTGGCCCTTTTTCCACTTGGCCATGATCTCGCTGGCCGTGTCAACGGCGTCCTCGTACTCGTAGGGCGGGATCTGCAGAACCAGGCCCTGATGGATGGCGTCCTCGGTGAGCCGGTCCAGCTCGGGCTTCTGTGCTTCCAACAGCGGGATGCCCCGCTCAGCGGCCAGCTTGATGGATTCGCGCACGCGCTCGTCCATGTCAACGCGGACAGCAACGTAGAGAACCTTCGCGGGGATTCCTGCGCGCAGTGCCTCAACCACCGAGTTGCGGCCCGTGACGAGCTCTTCCATGGCCTTGCCCTTGGGGCCGCTGTTGCGGCGCGGCGATGCTGACTTTCCGGCGTGCTTGGCCGCCGAACGCTCGGCCAGCTCCTGGTTCTTGTAAGCCTTGTGATAGGTGCGCTCTGCCGCCTTGGGAGTGGGCCCCTTGCCTTCGAGTGCCTTGCGGCCGAGTCCGCCGGTGCCCTTGACGGGGCCCTTCTTGAGCTTGCGGACGGCGCCGGAGCGGGAAGTGTTGGCCATGGTAAAACCCTTACGATTGGTGCGGCGCCCGTGATGCCAAGGCCCCAAAGTCGTCAAACATACCTGTACGCGCGCACATTTTAGGCACACGAGATAACGGGAAAGTGAAACCCGTAGCTATTAGTTTACGGCCTGCACGCGAATTTGGTGAAAGTCAGCCCAAAAAGTGCCCATTCTCACGTGCCCATCTGCGCCCACATTGCGAGAGCGTCCGGTGAAAACCAGCCAATGCTGCGAGAGGGTCCTTCGAAAAGTGACCACTGCTGCGAGAGGGTGTGGTGGGCCCGCAGCTGGGGATTAGCGCTTCAGGGACCAGGTGGACCCGTTGGCGGAGTCCGCAATCTCAATGCCGGCTGCGGCCAGAACGTCCCTGATCTTGTCCGATTCGGCCCAGTTCTTCTCGGCCCGGGCCTGCGCACGTGCCTCCAGCTGGGCCTTGACGAGCACGTCCAGGGCCGCGGTTTCCGCCCCCGCGTCGCCGCCGCGCAGCCACCGCGCATCGAAAGGGTTGATGCCCAACGCCGAGGTCATGCCCGTGGCGGACTGCAGCGCAAGGAGGGCCCCGGCGTCGTCCATGGCAGCCAAGGCAGTATTGCCGGCGCGCACAGTCTCATGCAGCACGGCCAGGGCTGCGGGGATGTTCAGGTCATCGTCCATGGCGGCGCCAAAGGCGTCCGGAAGGGTGCCCGCCAGTTCGGCAGCAGTATCCGGGACCAGCCGTCCCCGTGCGGCCTGCATGAACGTTTCAATGCGGTCGACGGCGGCCGCGGCCTCCGTGAGCGAGCCGGGCCGGTAGTCCAGCACCGAACGGTAGTGTGCCTGCCCTAGGTAGTAGCGAACCACCAGCGGGCGGGCGATTTCCAGCATTTCCCTCGGGTTGACGGTGTTGCCGATGGACTTTGACATTTTTTCACCCTCAAAGGTGACCATGCCGTTGTGCATCCAGAAGTTGGCGAAGCCGTGGCCGGCCGCCTGCGACTGGGCCATCTCGTTTTCGTGGTGCGGGAAGCGCAGGTCCAGGCCGCCACCGTGGATGTCGAACTCGGTGCCCAGGTACTTGGTCACCATGGCGGAGCATTCCAGGTGCCAGCCGGGGCGGCCGGCACCCCAGGGCGATGCCCAACTGGCAGTTTCGGGCTCGCCGGGCTTGGAACCCTTCCACAGCGCGAAGTCGCGGGCGTCCTTCTTGCCGCGCGGATCGGCGTCGGGCGCTGCCTGCATGTCGTCAATGTTCTGCCGGGTCAGTGCCCCGTACTTCTGCCAGGACCGAACATCAAAGTAGACGTCGCCGGAGTCATCCAGCGCAGGGTAGGCGTGTCCGCGCTCGATCAGCAGGGCAATGAGTGCGTGCATCTCCGGGATGTGGCCTGTGGCGCGGGGTTCGTACGTGGGTTTGAGGATGCCCAGGGCGTCATAGGCGTCCTCGAAGGCCTGCTCAAATCTGTAGGCCAGGGCCCACCACTGCTCGTTGTTTTCAGCAGCCTTGAGAAGGATCTTGTCATCAATGTCAGTCACGTTGCGCACCACTGTGACCTCCAAGCCCTTGGCCTGCAGCCAGCGGGTCAGCTGGTCAAAGGCCAGTGCTGAACGGACATGGCCAATGTGCGGTTCGCCCTGCACGGTGGCGCCGCAATAGTAGACCGAGGCCCGCCCCTCGGTGAGGGGCACAAAGTCGCGGACGGAAGCAGTGGCGGAATCATAAAAGCGCAAGGTCACGGCTCTAGGTTACCTTTCTGGCGCCGGTGCGGGGGCGATGTTGATGACAAGGGCCGTGGCGATGGCTGTGATGCCTTCGCCGCGACCGGGGAAACCCAGCTTGTCCGAGGTGGTGGCACTGACTGAGACGGGCGCTCCGGCGGCCGCGCTCAACACCGCCTCGGCCTCCTGCCGGCGTGGGGAGAAGATGGGCCTGTTGCCCACAAACTGCACGGCAACATTGCCGATCTCGAAGCCGGCCGCCCGCACAATCCGGGCGGCTTCGGCCAAAAGTGTCACACCGCTGGCACCCTTGTATTCGGGCCGGTCGGTGCCAAAGTGGGTGCCCAGATCGCCCACTCCGGCGGCGGAGAACAGGGCGTCGGCGGCTGCGTGAGCCACGGCGTCGCCGTCGGAATGGCCGCTGAGCCCACGCTCACCGTCCCAGAAAAGGCCTGCGAGCCACAGCGGGGCGGGGCTGTCCTCGGCGGCAAAGGCGTGGATGTCCACGCCGATGCCTGTTCGTGGCAACATCATGCGCCCTATCCCTCAATCCAGCGGGGGCGCAGTGGCCCTTCCAACATGGCCTCGGCAAGGAGCAAATCGGTGGGTGAGGTGATCTTCAGGCTGTGTGTGGAGCCCTGCACCACAAACACCTGCTCGCCCATGGCCTCCACCAGCATGGCGTCGTCGGTGATCTGGGCGGCGGAGTGCTCATCCAGGGTCAAGGCGTGGGCGTAGGCCTTGCGCAACGTCTCCAACTCAAATCCTTGCGGCGTTTGCACGGCCCGCAGCTGGCTCCGCGCGGGGGTTCCCACCACCTGCTCCACACCGGCACCCGTGGCTGGCAGGGTTGCCGGAACAACCGTCTTGATGGTGTCGACCACGGCCAGGGCCGGGATGACAGCCTTGGCGCCGTCCCGCAATGCGGCGGCAACGCGGTTGAAGACGCCCGACGGCGCCAGGGGCCGAGCGGCGTCGTGAATCATCACAGTGGTGACGCCCGCGGCGATGTGCGCCAATGCCGCGTAGACCGACTCGGAGCGCTCCGCGCCGCCGTCGACCACGTTAAAGAGCACACCGTCGGATTCGGCCTCGATGCGCAGCCGCTGGCAAATGTCCTGCAATTGCGCATCCTGCGCCGGGATGGCCACACAAATTTGGGCCGCCACCTTCGCCTTGAGCACTCCCCTGACGGCATGCACCAGCATGGCCTCAGCTCCCAGGGGGACCCGTGCCTTGGGGACTCCGTAACCCAACCGCTGCCCGGAACCCGCTGCAACTATCACGACGGCACACGAGCCGTCTTTCACCTCAGTCATAGCCTCTACAGTAGCGAACGACGGCGCCCAAACCACCCCAGGAGCGCAAAAAACCCCTGCACCAGCTGGTGCAGGGGTTTAGTCACAAGCTAAGAAAACTTATGAAGCCAGAACTTCGTCAAGGACTTCGGCGGCCTTGTCTTCGTCAGTCTTTTCCGCCAGGGCAAGCTCGGAAATCAGGATCTGACGTGCCTTGGCGAGCATACGCTTCTCGCCAGCGGACAGGCCGCGGTCATGGTCACGACGCCACAGGTCACGCACAACTTCTGCAACCTTGATGACGTCACCTGAGGCAAGCTTTTCCAGGTTGGCCTTGTAACGGCGGGACCAGTTGGTGGGCTCCTCCGTAAACTCGGCACGGAGCACTTCGAAAACGTGCTCCAACCCTTCCTTGCCTACAACATCACGAACTCCAACAAGGTCTACGTTCTCCGCGGGGACCTCAATGGTCAGATCCCCCTGGGCAACCTTGAGCTTGAGATACATCTTCTCTTCACCGCGGATGGTGCGCATCTTGATCTCTTCGATCTTTGCCGCACCATGGTGTGGGTAAACTACTGTCTCGCCGACCTCAAAAAGCATGTGGATTCTCCCTTTCCAATAGTCCTAGTTTACCACGGTTAACCAGCCACTCCCTTGAGTTTCCGCAGGTCAGGGACCACCAGCGCTACGCTGACCGCGCAATTGTTCCAACAACTGGAGAATTGCCGGGGCCTTGACTAAGTAGTCACAAAGTGCAGTGGACTGTTGCGCCCACGGGTGCCAAAGTCCACAATCAGCGCCGGAAGCGCACTTTGTGCCCATTTGCGGATAAGCTGGTGCGAGATATTTTGTCTTTTCCATGAGGAGTTATTGACGTGAGAATCGCTGCCGGCATCCGCGGTACCAAACGATTGCAACGCTTGAGCCTGATTGCTGCCATCGGCGTGGGCGCCATGGCCTTCACCGGTTGCACAGCCATCAACCCGCAAAGCACAACAACTGTATACTCCGCATCCGATGGAGTACGCCTGAACATGGGCCAGCTGGAACTGCGCAACGTTCTGGTTGTCTCCGATGCTGCTGGCAGCGCGGGACGTCTCATCGGCACGTTCTACAACCAGTCCGACGCCGACATCACCTTGACGATCAGCGGCGCCCAGGGCTCCCAGACAGAGATCACCGTCGTCCCCGGCACCCCCCTGGTATTGGGCACGCCCGGCGACAAGGCCATTCTCAGCACCATGGCCGAGCCCCCGGGCGCCATGGAAACGCTTGAACTTCGCCAGTCCGGCGGATCCACGGAAACCGCCACCCTTCAGGTTCCCGTTCTGGACGGCACCCTGGCCGAGTACAGGAGCCTGCTGCCGACGCCGGCCAGCACCGTATCGCCGGCAGATGTTCCCGGCGCAACGCCGACCGCAACGGAAGCTGCCACACACTAGCGTTTCTTGCTCCCGCAGCCCTAGGGCGAAGCGGCAGGGCACAAAAAGCGGGGCCGGCCACCATGACGATGGCCGGCCCCGCTTTTTTGTGCCCTCCAGCCGGAATCCTGCGGCTTAGCTTTTGTGCCGAGGTAGCCGGTTGGCGTCGAGACCTGCACCCGGCGGATGCGGGTCTCGACGCCTAGCTGCTACCTCGGCGTGAGGGTGAAGTTAGTGGTTTGCCGTCCTGCGACGGTTCATCACGAACACTGTCCCACCTGCCAGGAGCAGCAACACTGCGAGTCCGCCCAACACGGTGGCGTTGGCACCGGTGTTCGCCAAATCATCGGCCGCCGGGGTGGTGGTTGCAGTGCTTGCGGGGCTGGTTCCCGGCGTGGTGGTGGGCGTGGTGACCGCGGCCGTAATAGTCAGCCCGGTACGGAGCTGGCGGACCTGCCCGTCAACACCCACACCATCAATCACAATGCTGTGTTGGCCCACCGCCACACCGGCCGGCAAGGACACGCTCAAGACAGCAACTCCCTGGGCATCCACCGTGGCGGTGCCCAAGTTCACGGGTGTGGAGTGCAGGGTGAAGGTGGCACTCGTGCCCGGCTTGAAGCCCTTGCCCGTGATGGTGAGCTTGCCACCGGCAGCAACGCTGTCCGCACTCAAGCCAATGCCACCGGCCGGAGCCGACGCACTCGGCGACACCGACGGGGTTGCGCTTGGCGTCACCGAGGGCGTAGCCGACGCTGACGGGGTGACTGACGGCGTTGCCGTTGCGGACGGAGTCGCAGAAGCGGTAGCACTCGGTGTTACCGACGGCGTCGCCGAGGGCGTGGCCGTCGGGGTTGCAGACGGCGTCGCCGAGGGCGTGGCCGTCGGGGTTGCAGACGGCGTCGCCGACGGCGTGGCAGACGGAGTAGCGCTGGGCGTGGCTGAAGGAGTGGCGCTCGGGGTTGCCGTGGGTGTTGTGCCCGGTTCTGCCACCGTGATGGCGAGAGTCTTGCTGCCTAGGACAGAGCCCGAAACAGCATCCTTGATGGTGACTGTGCTGGAGTAGTTGCCCTTGGCCGCGAAGCTGTGCTCGGCCGAGTACGTGCCGTTGACCACGGGAACCGTGACGGCCGCAGTACCGTCACCGTAGTTGATGACGGCGTTGGTGACTGCACCGTTGCCGATGGCGGCCAGGGCGGAGGTTCCGCTGATGGCTACCTTCTCGCCGACGTCGAGCGTGGACTTGGTAGCGGCCGCCGTCACAACCGGCGCGGTGTAGTCCGGCGCCGTGTTCTGTGTGGTGGGCACCCCTCCCAGGCTGGTGCCGCGGTCCACCAGGGTGAAGGAATCCGGGCCCTGGGCGTCGCTCTCGGTGGTGAGGGCGATGGCCAGGGTGTTCTTACCGCTCTTGTTCAGGAATCCGCTGGGGATGGTGAACGTGCTCTGCGGACCCACGTCACCAACCCAGGTTCCGGTGTTCCAGCCGTTGACGTAGATGACGGCGCGGGCAAAGGACTGGCGGCCGTTCTCGAACTTGGCGTCGTTGACCTTCAGGCCGATGGCCGTGTCGGTGCCGGCGGGAATGGCCAGGTTGAAGTTGCTGCGGTACCAGGTGACTCCGGCCTTGGCGGGCTTGAAGTTGCTGGCATCGGCCCACTGCGCATCCGGGTAGGCCGGCAGGTACCAGCCGGCACGCTCACCGTACAGTCCGCCGGTGTTGTACATGGTCCTGGCAACATCAACGGGCGCTGCCTTGTCCTTGGCGCCCTGGAGTTTCCAGGTCACGGCACCGCTGGCGGGCAGCACGGCGTCGAACAGGCCGCGGTTCTGGCGGGACAATCCGTCGTCGCTCCAGTCAAGATTCTGGCCGTTGTTGCGGACCACTGCCGAAACCAGCGTGGGCTCGCCGTTCTTGATGACACCGGCAGGAACCTGCAATGTCTGCATCTGACCGTTGGCGTCGGGGGCGCCCACAAAGGTGCCGTTGACCCAGACGAGCATGTTGCTGCCGTTGCCGCCGAGCCCTTGCAGTTGAATGCTCGTGGCATTGGACGCAGCCTTGAAATGTGCCCGGTACCAGGTGTCGCCCTCATGGAAGCCGTAGTAAGAGGTTTCAAGAACCTTGCCCTGGTTGGGGCCCGGTCCCTGACGGGTGTTGGCGGCCGTGGTGGCTGTGGCCACCAGCCACTTGGAATCATCAAACGCCAGTGCCGATTCCGGGTTTTCGCCCGAAACTTTCCAGTTGCTCAGTGCCGGCAGGACCACCGGAGCCGGCCCCGCCAGGTTGGCAAGCAGCTGGCCGTTGGTGCCGGTGGACGTTGTCAGTGCCGCACCGTTCCAGCTGGCCTTGGTGATGCCGGCCGGGACGTAGATGTTGATGGTGCGGGCTGCCTTGGTGTCGCCCACCAGGTTCACGGTGTCGCCGTCGAACTCGGCGGAACGGAGCAGGTCAACCCCTGCGACCATGACGGTCTTGTTGGTGGTGCCGCCCCTGACGATGCCATCCACGCTCCACTGCTGGCCGGTGGCCGTGCGGTCGGTGGTGACAATGCGCAGCTCGGGGGCGCCGCCGCCGGTGATCTTCACCGCGGTGCCGTTGCCATGAACGTAGTTCAGGCGCAGCGTCTTGGTCGCAGCGTCCCACACGGACTCCACGGGCGTTCCGCCCAAGGTGGTGACAGCTGGTTCGGAGGCGTACTTCAGAACCGTCTCGCCGGCGTCGTTCTTGGCACCGTTGAGCACCACCAGCGAACCGGTGGCGACGGGCATCTTGGTGAACAGCTCCGAGGTGGAGTACATCAGCTTCTGGCCGTCAAAGGCGTAATCGGCAATGACCATGTTCGCGTCGCGCCCGTGCATGCTCAGGAACGTGCCAGCCTTCTGCGGAACCCTGGCAAAGGTGATGGAGTCCGCGGGCGCTGGCGGGGTGGTGGTGCTGCCCGGGGTTGAGGTCTCAATGGCGTCGATGCCGATGAACGTGCCGTCGGCAGCGGGATCGCCCTTCACACCGGTGTTGACCACCTTGATGGTGTGGCTGACAGCGGGATCCAAGCCCTTCTTCTCAAAGGCCTTGAAGCCGGACTGGCCGTTGGCGTTCGACACGTAGGTGTTGGTTTCCCCCGCCTTGACGCCGTCAATGAAGACGTCAGCCTTGGCGTGGTTGGTGGCCTGCGGGCTGATGAGGCGGACCTCGGCAGCCTTGAAGGTGTACTCATACGAGGCGCCCGTAATGCTGCTAAACGTTTGGGTGCCCTTGTAGTCGTTCGCTGTCCAGGCTTGGCCGGTGGCGTGTGTCCACGCCGGGGTGCCGTCGCCCTTCTTGGAATAGGTGATGGCGGGGTCGACGTCGTCGAGCTTGACCACATTGGCCTGTGCCGCACCGGCGATAACGTCAAAGGCGTCGACACTGACAAACGCGCCGCCGCTGGCGGCATCCTTCTGGCCCGTCACCACAATCTTGATGGTGTGCTCGACCGAGGGATCCAAGCCGTCCTTCTGGAAGGCCACGTACTGGAAATTAGCGTTCTGTCCGCGATAGGTGTTGGTTTGGCCCACCTTCACGCCGTCAAGGTAGACATCGCCGTAGCCGTGGTTGGTGGACTGGGCCGAAATGACGCGGATCCCGGCTCCGGTGAACTTGTATTCAACGGAGTCACCGGTGGTGGAGCTGAACGTTTCGGTGCCTTTGTAGTTGCCGGCCGCCCAGCCTTCACCGTTGGACTTGCCCCACGTGCCCGTGTACTTGATAGCTGTGGTGTCCCGGTCGTCATGGGTGTAGCTGGCCTCGATGACCTGCTGGCGCGGTGAAAGCGTCAGCGGGAAGGAGTACTTCAGCTCGGCGGTGCTGTTGCTGTCCGTTTGGCGGAAGCCCAGGAAGCGGGAGCCGTTGCCCGTGACGGAGTCCGTGGCCATGTCCTCCGTGGCAATGCGCTGGTAGGACTTGATGGAGCCGGCTGCGCCCTCAACCGTGACGGGTGCGCCATCCTGCGGAACCATGTTGGAGATGGGGTCGAAGTCCTTTTGGAAGTATCCCAGTTCCTTCTGCACGGCCGCCTTGGGTGTGAGCTGGCGGTCCTCATTGATGGGCGCACCATAGTCATAGGAGGTGAAACCGGATGACGGCGAACCGGTCCAGCCCCAGTTGGTGCCGCCGTACTGCATGTAGTAGTTGAACATGTTGATGCCGTTGTTGAGGTTGTTCACCCCGTATTGGCGGGTGAAGGCGGAGTCAACAAATTCGGCGCAGCGGTCCGGGTTAAAGCTGGCGCCCCACGGGGTGAACGCGCCACCCTGGCCCTCGGCAATGAACATGGGGCTGGTCTTGGTCAAGGCCCGGAAACGGGTTTCCATGTCCGGCACCTGGCCGCGGTTGGCGGCGCAGTTGAAGCCCAGCGGGTACTGGTCAAAGGCGTAGTAGTCAAGACCCACGTTGCCCCCGGCACTTGAACTGCCAGGAACAAAGGCGCCGTTCATGCCATAGTCGTTGTGGAAGACGGGAACGGTGATGCCGTCCGCCTTGATCTTCGTGACCAAGGCCCGCATGAAGGCCGGGCGGTCACCACCTTCGTTGAGCAGCTCATTCTCTGCCTGGTAGGTGACGATGGAGCCACCGCCGTCGGTGACCTGGTGCCGCTTGGCGATCTTGTTGAACGCATCAATCCAGCTCAGCGATTCCCGCAGGGCCTCCGGGTCCGTGCTGCGCAGGGACCCGGCACCGTTCTTGGTCAGATAGGCGGGCAGCCCGCCCATGGAAATTTCCGCGTTGACGTAGGGGCCGGGGCGGGCAATAACATACAGGCCCTCTTCCTCGGCCATGGTCAGCAGGAGCTCAATGTCCTTGATGCCGGTGAAATCAAATTTTCCGGGTTCGGTGGAGTGCAAACCCCAGAAGAAGTACAGCGAGACGGCGTTGAAGCCGCTGGCGCGCATCTTCTGGAACATGTCACGCCAGTCGTCCGTGCCGGGCAGGCGCCAGTGGTGGAACTCGCCGGACCAGACGTTGAGCCGCTCGCCGTCGACCATGTACGACTTTGCATCGAAAGTGACCGTGTGGGCCTTGCCGTCGTTGCCGGGGAAGCTGACTTTGTTGCCGGACATGGCCGTGGTGGCCACAGTTTCAGCTGTGACCACCGAATTCTGGGCAAGCGCCGGGCTGGAAACGGCCATTAGTCCCATGGCGGCCGCAGCCACCATGGCAGCAGCCTTGCGCCCACGTGGTCTCGTGGCGGCCCTCAATGATGGGGAAGTCATAGATTAGGTACCTCAATTTTGATGCGACCGTCACGGCCAGCCCTAATGTTATCCATCACAGCATATGGCGAGGGTCACATCGAGGCAATCAAAACCTAACAATTCCGCTCATGTGACGCCCTTATGACAAGGGTGTGCACATAATGGACTGTTATCCGTCACGGCTCAAATTTGTAGCCCAAGCCACGCACGGTGACCAAGTACTTGGGCACGGCCGGGTCCGGCTCGATCTTGCTGCGCAGGCGCTTGACGTGCACATCAAGGGTCTTGGTATCCCCCACGTAGTCGGAGCCCCATACCCGGTCAATAAGCTGGCCCCGGGTGAGAACCTTACCGGCATTGCGCAGCAGCATTTCCAGGAGCTCAAACTCCTTCAGCGGGAACGCCACGGCTTCACCGTGGACACTCACCACATGCCGCTCCACATCCATGCGCACGGGGCCCGCATGCACCGTGGCGTTCATGAGCTCTTCCGGCTCCGCCAGGCGCCGCAGCACGGCCCGGATCCGGGCAATCAGTTCGCGCGAGGAATAGGGCTTGGTGACGTAGTCGTCGGCACCGAGTTCCAGGCCAACCACCTTGTCGATTTCTGAATCCTTGGCCGTGAGCATGATGACGGGGACGTTGGAGCGTTGGCGCAAATGCTTGCACACCTCGGTGCCGCTCATGCCGGGCAGCTGCAGATCCAGCAGCACCAGGTCCGCGCCGTTGCGCTCAAATTCCACGATGGCGTCCAGGCCATTGTCCACAACTTGGACCTCGTACCCTTCCTTGGCCAGCAGGAAGGACAAGGGGTCGCTGATGGAATCCTCGTCTTCGACAATCAAAATTCTGCTCACGCTTGTTGCGCTCCTTAGATCAGTCTGGGGTGACGGTTCGCGCTGTGGTCAGCGCCGCCGTCGGACGTTGGGTAGGAAAGTTGCGGCAGGCGCACTGTGAAGGTGGAACCCATTTTCGGTGCGGACCACACGGTCACTTCGCCGCCGTGGTTGCCCACAATGTGTTTGACGATGCTCAGGCCGAGCCCCGTGCCGCCCGTATGGCGGGACCGGGCGGCATCCACGCGGTAGAAGCGCTCAAAGATCCGGTCCTGCTCGGCCGGGGAGAGCCCATCGCCCTGATCGGAAATACTGACCGAGACCACGCCATCGCCCACCGACAGTCCGATCCCCACCTGCGTGTTTTCCGGGGAATAGCGCACGGCGTTGTCGATCAGGTTGCGCAGCGCCGTGACCAATTGGGCCTGGTCGCCGTGCACCTCGGCAACTTGGGGCGGGCCCACAGCCAGGGTGATGTTCTTGCTCTGCGCCGGGAGCCGGGTCCTGTCCACGGCCTCGGCAATCACTGCGTTCATGTCCACGTCCGTGCCCACCCGGGCCACATCCTTGCCCTGCAGCCGTGAGAGCTCAATGATGTCCTGGACCAGAGCGGCCAGGCGGGCGGATTCGGTCATCATGCGCTTGGCAAACCGGCGCACAGTGGCCTGGTCCTCCGGCGCGGACTCGAGGGCCTCGGCCAGCAGCGAGATGGCGCCCACGGGTGTCTTGAGTTCGTGCGAAACGTTGGCCACAAAGTCGTTGCGGACGGCTTCCGTGCGGGCAATTTCGGTGCGGTCATCCGCCAGCAGGAGAATGTACTCCTCGCCCAGCGGCGCCACCCGCACCTGGATCACCAGGGTTCCCTGCCCGGGTGCCGTAGATGACTGCGCAACGTTGCTGGTGTGGACCTCCACCACCTGCGTCCCGGCCGAATGCGAGCTTGTTACGGGTCCCGGGTGGGGTGCCGCATGGGGCAAGACCAGGCGCGGCAGGATCAAGTCGCGTTCCTCAATGACGCCGTCGCGGCGGACCCTGTGAGCCAACTCAATGAGTTCCTTGTGGACCACCGTGTGGCCGCGCACCAGGCCAAAGGCGTAGGCGCCCGGGCTGGCCCGGACCACGCCGTCCACAGTGTCAATCACAATGAACGCCTTGCCCACCACGGAAAGCACCTCTGCGGCGCCTTCGGGCAGCGTAGGTTCGGCAATGTCCAGCGGGTGCTTGCGCGATCTTTCGCTGATGCTGAAAGCGAGCATGCCAAACACGCCAAGGCTCAGGCCAATAAGCCCGGCAACTACTCCAACCAACAGGGGATCCACGGAACCAGCCTATGCCGTTGCGGGGTGATTTTAGCCAAAAGAGCCTCCCCGCGGCCCTCGTTCAACAAACGTTCACCTTTTAGTGCTCTCATGTTCACGTGCAAGTGGCATGCTGGAACCTATTGAGGCCCCCAGTGGGCTGCCCATGAAAGGACACACGCGTGCGTAAAGTTTTCCAGGCCGAACTTCACCAAATTGGCGAAGGACTCATTGAGATCTCCGCCTTGGTGGGCGAGGCCATCACCAAGGCCTCGACTGCCTTCGCGGCTGCTGATCTGCAGACGGCCCAGGAAGTCATTGCCGCCGACGCCCGCATTGATTTCCTGCAAAACGATCTGGATGAACGCGCCATTGACGTCCTGGCCCTGCAGGGACCCGTGGCCAGCGATCTGCGCATGATTGTTGGTTCACTGCGGATGAGCGCCTCCCTGGAACGCATGGGAGACCTGGCCCGTCACATTGCCCAGCTGACCCGCCTGCGTTTCCCCAACCAGGTCATTCCGGCATCCCTGACCGGCACCTTCGCCGAGCTGGCCCGTCTGGACATCCTCATTGCGGAGAAGGTCACCGAGCTGCTGGACACTCGCGACTTGGAGCTGGTGGGCGAGATTGGCGCCGCCAAGACCCAGATCAGCAAGCTCCACAAGGACGTCTTCTCCACCATGGGAGCACCCGAGTGGAACGAAACAGCTGCCACAACCGTGGATGTCACCCTCGCCAGCCGTTACTTTGAGCGCTTTGGCGATCACGGTGTCTCCGTGGCCCGCAAGGTTTCCTACCTGGTGACGGGTGAATGGCAGCCCGAGGACTTCCTCACCGTCTAACGTTTCGCAGAAACACCCGGCGCGGGGGCACACTGCCGCGAGGGCCCCGCTTCGAGCTTGCGAGAAGTGGGAGCGGCTGGGGACGTCCCCGCTTTTCGCACCCGTTCCAACGGTAGCGAGAAGCGGGGACGGGCGCGCCGGGCCGTTAAAGCACGGCGGCGGGCCACCTTCGTTGAGAAGGGGGCCCGCC
>NZ_JBTNDR010000047.1:0-25940 GCF_054510895.1 Arthrobacter sp. HLT1-20
CTGCATCAAACGCTACCTCGCCCGCACCGTCTACAAAATCCTCAACTCAAAAATCGAGACCCCGGCCTCGGCTTGACAAATATAGAAGGGTCCCGCAGAAAACGCCGAAAATACACGGTTTTACCGTGATTTTCGCCGTTTTCTGCGGGACAGTCAGTTGTAGAAGCCCGGAGGCTCCCTTAGGTCCGCTACTACTGCGGGGGACGGGTCATGGCGAGAACGTCAAGGCCCTTGTCCAGCTGCTCGATGGTGATTTCGCCGCGCTCAACGAAGCCCAGTTCCAGGACGGCTTCACGGATGGTGAGGCCGTTCTTCACGGCGTGCTTGGCGATCTTGGAGCCGTTCTCGTAGCCGATGTACTTGTTCAACGGGGTCACGATGGACGGTGAAGCCTCGGCCAGGAAGCGGGCGCGCTCCACATTGGCGGTGAGGCCGTCGATCATCTTGTCGGCCATGACGCGGCTGGTGTTGGTCAGCAGGCGGATGGACTGCAACAGGTTCGAGGCCATGACCGGGATGCCCACGTTGAGCTCAAAGGAGCCATTGGTGGAGGACAGAGCAATGGTGGTGTCGTTGCCGATCACCTGGGCGGCAACCATGATGGCGGCCTCGGAGATGACGGGGTTGACCTTGCCGGGCATGATCGAGGAGCCGGGCTGCAGGTCCGGGATGGCAATTTCGCCAAGGCCCGTGTTGGGGCCCGAGCCCAACCAGCGGAGATCGTTGTTGATCTTCATGATGGAGTAGGCGATGTTGCGCAGCTGGCCGGAGGCCTCAATGAGACCGTCGCGGTTGGCCTGGGCTTCGAAGTGGTTGCGGGCCTCGGTCAGCGGCAAGCCGGTGTCCTGCGCCAGCAGGGCGATCACGCGCTGCGGGAAGCCGGCCGGGGTGTTGATGCCCGTGCCAACGGCGGTGCCACCCAGGGGGACCTCGGCGACGCGGGGGAGCGCGGACTCCACACGCTCAATGCCGTAACGGATCTGCGCCGCGTAGCCACCAAATTCCTGGCCCAGTGTTACGGGGGTGGCATCCATCAAGTGGGTGCGGCCGGACTTCACCACTGTGGCGAATTCGGCTTCCTTGCGCTCCAGGGACTCGGCCAGGTGGGCCAATGCCGGAATCAAGTCGTTGATCAGGGCCGAGGTGGCTGCCACATGGACGGAGGTGGGGAACACGTCATTGGAGGACTGTGAAGCGTTCACGTGGTCGTTCGGGTGAACGGTCTTGTCCGAGCCGGCGGCCAGCAAAGCCTTGTTGGCCAGGTTCGCCAGAACCTCGTTCATGTTCATGTTCGAGGAGGTGCCCGAACCGGTCTGGAACACATCGATCGGGAAGTCGCCGTCGAAGTGGCCCTCAGCCACCAGGTCGGCAGCCTTTTCAATGGCGCGGGCCAGATCGGCGTCCAAAACACCCAGTTCGGCGTTGGTGGTGGCCGCGGCCTTCTTGATGCGGGCCAGGGCTGCGATGTGGGCTGACTCCAGTGTCATGCCCGAGATCGGGAAGTTTTCCACGGCGCGCTGAGTCTGCGCGCTGTACAGGGCGTTGACCGGGACGCGGACCTCGCCCATGGTGTCATGTTCAATACGGAATTCTTGTGCGGTTGCCGCGGCAGTATCAGTCATGCCTACACCATATCGCCGCCGCGCCCCGAGCTAAAAACCGTGGCCCCTCCCCAAGCTGTCACGTTGCCTCTGTTGGAGGACGCAAAGAAGGCTCGACGGCGGGAGGTGAGTCCCGCCGTCGAGCCTTCCATGGGGGCTGTTAACCTATGGAACCGTTGCTGTAGACGAGGTCTGCGCTGCCGTCGTCCAGCCGGTACGTCAGGCCAACCACGGCTGTGCGCTGGCGGGCAACGGCGGTGGCGATGATGGGGGAGTTCTCCACCAGGCGGGCGGCCGTCTGGCGGACGTGTTCCTCGATCATGTCACTGACATCGCTGTCCTTGTCCTTGCGCAGGGACGTCAGAACCGAGGGGGTGATGCGTTCCACCAAGTCGCGGATGAACCCGGCGGGCATCTTGCCCGTGGCAACAGCACTCTGAGTGGCCGTCACGGCACCGCAGCTGTCGTGGCCCAGGACCACAATCAAGGGAACTTCCAGGTACTCCACGCTGTACTCCAGGGAACCCAGCACAGTGTTGTCAATGACATGCCCGGCTGTGCGGACCACAAACGCGTCGCCCAGGCCCAGATCAAAGATGATCTCGGCGGCCAGGCGCGAATCCGAGCAGCCAAAGATGACGGCGAACGGGTGCTGGGTGGACAGCAGCGAGGCGCGGCGGGCGGCGTCCTGGTTGGGGTGGGAGGACTTGCCATCCACAAAACGGGCGTTGCCTGCCATCAGCGTGGCCCAGGCCTCCGTGGGAGTGTGGGGCGGGAATGCAATGGCGTCGACTTCTCCACCGGTCATGAGGTGCTGCCCTTCGTAGTTGAAATACTGGCAGCCGGGCTGGCGGGTGCGGCATCCACCTGGCGGCCGGCGGCGGTGGCAAGGACATCGAACTCCTTGAAATCCGCCGCACCGGTCAAGACAATGGTGGTTGTGCCGCTCACCAGGACCAGGCTGCGGTCCCCCTTAGGTCTATCACGCAGCTCCCACACGCGGCCATCGATGGTGCGGTTTCCCGTAACAGGGGCGTTCTGTGCCTGCTCGGAAGTCCAGGTGGGGTTGGCCGTAGCGGACTGGCGCAACGCGATGAACGTGTTGGCGGATGTTACGTAACCTACGTCCCAGAATGAAACTCCGTCAGCACCCGGCGGATTCCAGCGCGCGTAGTTGGCGTACCAACCATCCGGCAGTGCAGGGGCCACGGGGGTGAACCCGGCAGTCCCGGCCGCGTGGCTGGCAATGGCCGCAACGTCAATGGGCTTGCGGTACGTCTCGGCCTTTTGTTGCGGATTGAGCCACACAATGGTGACAACAATGGCCACTGTGGAGAACATCGCCAGGAGCATGCCAATGATGGATGCGTTGGCGCGCTTTGCTGCTCCGGCGGCAATAACTGGCTTCACGGGAGGGGTAGGGGTGGAATCACTCACCTGACCATCTTCCCAGAAATCGGCACCCGGATATTTCACTCGCAGCATTGACGTGGGATACATCACCACGGGCGCAACGGCTATTTCCCTTATGATGGCTACCGTAGGCAAAACATGTCAGGGGTGCGCACCGTCGCGCACCATAAATCTGCGCCTACCTGAACAACGGGGTTACAACGTGGCTGAAAAAGCATCACAAGCTGACTATTCGCAATTGTCCCGATCTCTCGCCGTGGGCGACGACGAACCAGACCGGAACTTGGCCCTTGAACTGGTGCGAGTCACCGAAGCTGCCGCCATTGCCGGCGGGCACTGGGTGGGGTTCGGCGAAAAGAACCTGGCCGACGGCGCGGCCGTGGACGCCATGCGTTCGCTGCTTTCAACAGTGCACTTCAACGGTGTAGTTGTCATTGGTGAGGGCGAAAAAGACGAAGCCCCCATGCTGTACAACGGTGAAATGGTGGGCGACGGCTCCGGCCCCGAGTGCGACGTCGCCGTTGACCCCATTGACGGCACCCGCCTGACCGCCATGGGCATCAACAACGCCATTGCCGTGCTGGCTGTGGCCGAGCGCGGCACCATGTTTGACCCCTCCGCCGTGTTCTACATGGAGAAACTCGTCACAGGCCCCGAAGCCGCCGACATGGTTGACCTGCGCCTGCCCGTCAAGCAAAACCTGCACCTCATCGCCAAGGCCAAGGGCGTGAAGATCAACCAGCTCACCGTCATGGTGCTGGACCGTGACCGCCACCAGCCGCTCATCCAAGAAATCCGCGAAGCCGGCGCCCGCACCAAGATCATCCTCGACGGCGATGTGGCCGGCGCCATTGCGGCCGTCCGCACCGGCACGGGCGTTGACGCGCTCATGGGCATCGGCGGCACCCCCGAAGGCATCGTGGCCGCCTGCGCCATCAAGACCCTGGGCGGCGTCATCCAGGGCCGACTCTGGCCCACCTCCGATGAGGAGAAGCAGAAGGCGATCGACGCCGGCCACGACCTGGACCGCGTGCTCTCCACGAACGACCTCGTCACGAGTGACAACTGCTACTTCGCTGCCACCGGCATCACCGACGGCGACCTCCTGCGCGGCGTCCGCTACGACAAGGGCCGCGTCCTGACCCAGTCCATCGTGATGCGCTCCAAGTCCGGCACCGTCCGCTTCGTTGACGGCGAACACCAGGCAGCCAAGTGGGAGACCTACGCCCGCCGCAACTAGGCGGCACTGCGCGGTGGCCGGCGGCTGCCGCAGGGTGGACCGGATTAGGCCAGCAGTGCCAGCCGGTAGGGTTGGAGCATGACTTTGAACGTTGTGCCGTGCCGTGTCCGTGACGAGTGGGATGCCGCTGTTGATTCCCAGCAGGGGCACCCCATGCAGTTGTGGGGCTGGGGAGAAACCAAGGCAGCCCACAATTGGCGGGTGGACCGGGTGCTTGTCCTGGAGGACGGCGCCGTGGTGGGCTCGGCTCAAATCCTGTTGCGCCCGCTGCCGGTGCCGTTCCGCTCGCTGGCCTACGTCGCCAGGGGGCCACAGGCTGCGGCGGGCCGGGAGATTGAGGTGCTGGACGCCGTCGGGCGCTATGTGAAGGCGACCCACAAGTCAGTGGCCCTGAGCATCGAGCCCGACTGGGATGCCGATTCCGTGGCTGCGGCGTCGCTGCCGGCGGCGGGGTGGGCGCGCAGTGCCAGCACCATTTTGATCCCGCGCACGCTCATCCTTGACCTGACGCGCAGCGAGGACGAGCTGCTGGGCGCCATGTCCAAAAAGACGCGCCAGTACATCCGCAAGTCCAGCCGCGAGGCCCTGGAATACCGCGCCGTCACCGCGGCCGAGCTGCCGGCGTGCATGGCCGTGTACAAGGAGACGGCCGAGCGGGCCGAGTTCGGCATTCATCAGGACTCCTACTACAGCGACATCCTGACGAACCTGGGTGCGGCGTCGCCCATCTATGGCGCGTTCGACGGCGAGAAGCTCGTGGCGTTCCTGTGGCTCGCCGCCAGTGGCTCCACGGCCTTTGAACTCTACGGCGGGATGACGGAGGCGGGCAGCTCATTGCGGGCCAACTTCTCGCTGAAATGGCTGGCCATCCAGGAGATGAAGGCGCGCGGGATCACCCGCTACGATTTCAACGGGCTGCTCAACGACGGTGTCTCCAAATTCAAGTTTGGCTTTGCCGACCACGAGAACATGCTGGCCGGCACCTGGGATTTGGGGCTCTCCCCCTGGTACCCGGTGTTCGCCAAGGCGCTCCCTCTGGGCCGGAAGGTCATGAGGAAGGCCCGAGGCATCCTCAAGCGCTAACACCCCGCCCGTGACTACGCAGATAGCGCCCTCTCAATCCGTTGAGAGGGCGCTATCTGCGTAGTCACGGTGGAAAGTGGGGGCAGTTGTCCACAGATTCGGGCTTTTACGCGAATTTCGGCCCCCTGAGACGCTGATGGGGGCGCTAATGGATACATGATTGTTCCGCAGCCCCTGCCGTATCACCTTGCTGGCGGCCCCTTCACCCTGGATCAAGCCCGACGCGCGGGAATCTCAGAGAAACGCACACGAACACGCTCCCTGTGGACACCGAGCAGGGAAATTCGCTTGCCACGCGGGATGCCGGTGGAACTCCTTGAACGCTGCCGTGCCCATGTGGCAGTAACACCCAATGGCGTCATCAGCCATGTCACGGCCGCCAGGATCCATGGACTTTTCCTGCCTGCGCGTCTTGAGGCGAGCCAGTTGATTGATTTGTCCCAGCGCCCGGGCACAACGGCACCCAGACGAAAACACACCACGGGCCACATCTTGGATCTGGGGTCTCGGGATGTGGTCATATTTGCCGGTGTCACCTTAACCTCCGTTCAGCGGACGCTGATCGATCTTGCGCCCCTGCTCACCGTGGAGGAACTCGTGGTGGTTGGTGACCAGATAGTTTGCGAACATCACAGCCAATGCCTGCCACCCAAGACGGCCATGGTGGAATTCAACATTCTGCAAACTTATATTGCTCAACATGCGGGTGCGCGCGGGATGCGCAAACTTCGGGCAGCCATGGAACTGGTCCGGGTGGGCGCCGACTCACCTCCGGAAACCGAGCTGCGGCTGCTCATCGCACGGTCTCCACTACCCAATTTTGAGCCCAACGTTGAAATAGTAAATGGCTTCGGGAAAGCACTCGTGGTCCCTGATCTAGCCTGTGAAGAGTACCGGACCTGCGCCGAATACGACGGGAAACACCACTTCACGCCGGAGCAGCAGTCCAAGGATCACGACAGGGACTTCATTACCCTGTCCCAGGGCTGGCACCAGGCCTTGATCAACAAGGAGGACATGCGCGCGGGGGAACGCGTGGTGGTCACGAAGCTGGCCCGAATGCTCAAGCTCGGCGGCTGGCCGGACCCCCAAAGCCTGGCCAGCCAATCATTTCGGGGCCAGCTAAATTCTCGCAAGGACTACGGCTGATTCCCTGACTCGCCGGTCACTACGCAGATAACGCCCTCTCATGGCGTTGAGAGGGCGTTATCTGCGTAGTCGCGGAGAGGGGGTCCTAAACAGCCACCGTGACGGCGAAAACCACTGCCGGCGCCGGTGCATGGCCGGGGCCCTCCACGTGGGCGTGCACCATGACGGGGTTCTCGGCGGCCGGCACAAAGACGGAGCCGCCACGGCTAAGCACCATGTCGCCGCGGGGTGAATCCAGCAGGACAGACCCGGAAACGGCCAGTACCAGCAGGGGGCCATTCTGTATCAGCGGCATGGGTTCGGCTCCCACGGCAATCTCCACGCGCTGCAGCACAAACTCGGTGAACGGCGGCTCCCAGATGTGCTGGCCCAAGTCGGTGACGCGGGTGGGGACCATGGGGACGGCGCTGGGGGCAAAGTCAACCGTCTCCAGCAGCTCGGGCACGTCGACGTGCTTGCCCGTCAGCCCGCCACGCAGCACGTTGTCCGAGGACGCCATGACCTCAAGGCCCAACCCCGACAAATACGCGTGGATGTTTCCGGCAGGCAGGTATATGGCCTGGCCGGGCACCAGGGACACCCGGTTCAGCAGCAAAGAGACCAGGACACCTGGATCACCCGGGTACTGGCGGGCCAAATCAACCACTGTGCCCAAGGCGGCGGGCAGCTCGGTGGAAGAGGCCGCCAATGCCGAGGCCGCCACGTCCACCAGCTCGGTGGTTGCGTCGCCGCCATTGATCAAGGCCTCAAAGGCGCGGCGAATCACCAGGGGCTCGGCCATGCGGGTGTTCAAGGCCATCTCTACGGAGCCCAGCAGCGCGGGGACCTGGGCACCTGTTGCGGCAATGGCTGCGCCCACGGCGCGGAACAAATCCGCTGCCTCGGCACAGGGCCGGAAGCCGCAGAGCGCCTCAAAGTTGGAGAGCGCAAGGATCATTTCCGGCTTGTGGTTCTCATCCTTGTAGTTGCGGTGAGCGGCGTCGCGCGGGATCCCGGCGGTTTCCTCGTCGGCAAAGCGGGCACGGGCGCGCTCCAAGGTGGGGTGTACCTGCAAGGACAGTGCCTTGTTGGCGGCCAGCAGCTTGGCAAGGAACGGCAGCTTGGCACCGAACGCGGCGTGGACTTCCTCGCCCAACGTTGCCAGGGGATGGTCGGCAATCAGCTGATCCAAGGCTATGGGGCCCTCGGGGGTGGCGGCCACGGAGGGTGAATCCGGGTGGGCGCCCAGCCACAGTTCAGCCTCGGGCCCGCCGCTAGGCTCGGTGCCAAGGAGCTCTGCGATGGCGGTGTTTGAGCCCCAAGGGTAGTCGCGGGTGACGTTGGTCAGTGCATACATAAGGCTTTTCTCCTGGTCCGAGACAAACTGAAAGTCACTGTGAAATCAAGGCCACAATGGGGTGGCTGCCGCTAGCCGGGGGAGCAGCTCCCGTTGTTGGCAAGAAGGGTGAACAGAGTTGCTTCATCATTGTTGACGGCCAGCTGCTGCAAGTATTCCTCGCTGAGGTCCGGCGTTGCCGCGGGGGCTTCCGACGTCGGTGCCGGAGCAGGTGCCTCCGGTGCCGGTGCCGGAGCGGCCGGGTCGGCCGGAGCCGCTGGAGCCTTCGACGCCGGTGCCGGCTTGGGTTTGGCTGTGGGTTCCGGCGGGTTCAGCAACGTCTTCACGCGCTCGTGGATCACGCTGAAGTCCGGGTACGTGGGGAAGTTCGTGTCGAAGTCCGGCGGGCCAATAGTCAGGCGGGACAGGGGATGTTCCTTGGACTTCAACGCCAAGGACACAAAGCTGCCCAACTGCCCGGCCGGGATGTCGGATTCAATGACCTTGGCCCCGGCTGCAGCAATCCCGTTAAACTTGGTGAGAACAGTGGCAGGGTCCATTTGGGCCAACATGGCGGCCTGGATGCATTGCTGGCGCTGGCTGCGATTGTACTCTGGCACCCACTGGCGGGAGCGGGCATACCAGAGTGCGTGGTAACCGTCCAGCGTTTGTACGCCGGGGGCAATCCAGCCTGTGGGTGGCAGGTGCTCGCCGGTTCCGTTGATGTCATCGCCGCTGATGGGAACCCAGCCGCCCACGTTGACCTTGACCCCGCCCAAGGCATCAATGAGCGTGGAGAATCCGGCCATGTCCACCAGGACGTAGCCCTGGATTTGCAGGCCCAGGGTTCCGCCGGTGGCATCCATCATGGCCTCGGCGCCCGGATCCGGCGCGTTCGGGTACAGGCCCGGATGGTTGTTGGTCACATCCGTGTACAAGAAGTTAATGATGCAATCATTGCCGCAGTTGTAGCCCTCGGGGTACACGCCCCACAGCGGGGAATCCGGTGAGAACTGGGCGTTCTGCAGGTTTCGCGGAATGCTGATGGTGGCAGCCTGGCCGGTCTTGGCGTCGATGCTGACCACAATGATCGAATCCGGGCGCCGTCCCGTGCGGTCCTCGCCGGCGTCGCCGCCCATGACCAGGAAGTTGTAGCGCCCATCCACGGGCACCATATCCGGGCCGGACTGGAAAATGCTGGTGATGGCGTTGCGCCCGGAATTGATCAAATATGCGCCGTAGGCCAGGGACCCGCTGGTTCCGACCATGAGCACCACCAGCGCGCCGCTGACCAGGGCCCGCATGCCGGGGGCCAGCATGGACGGGCGGATGATCTTGAGGGTGTTCAAAAAAACAATGATCCAGCCCAGGGCAAGCGCCACCAGCACCACAATGATCGCCAGGGACGTCAGCGGGTTGGTGAAAAGGTTCAGCAGGGTTTCGCGCTGCACCAAGGCGAGGACGACGGCGGCAATCACCAAGGCCCAGACCGTGAAGGTGCAGCGCAGGGCCAGTCTGCCCAAGCGCTTGTTGCCGGCCACAATTTGGACAGAGCCTGGCACAAAGAGAGTAAGCAGCAGCAGGAACCAGGCTCGTTTTGAGCGCGCAGGTGCTGAGGCCGATTCCGGGTAACGGACCGGGTTGGTCAACACAGGCGGGCGGTTGGAGGCCCGGGACACCTTGGGGCTGCTAAAACTCATACGTTCGCGTTCACACCCTCGGTGCCGGCGGGGGTTCCGGTGTTCACGGCCAACGGATAGGCGGCGCCGGCCTTTTCACGCAGTGCCGCACCCTTGGCCGAGGCCACATCGTTGAGCTCCTGGGCAAAAACAGCCAGCTTCGCGGCCAGGGATGCGGCAAGCTCGTCGGTGGCCGAGGCCAGCATGCGCACGGCCAGCAACCCTGCGTTGCGGGCACCGCCAATGGATACTGTGGCCACGGGCACGCCGGCGGGCATTTGCACAATGGAAAGCAGCGAGTCCATGCCGTCAAGTGTCTTCAACGGAACGGGGACACCCACCACGGGCAGCGTTGTCACGGAGGCCAGCATGCCCGGCAAATGCGCTGCTCCGCCGGCGCCGGCGATGATGACGCGGATGCCGCGGGCCGCCGCGTTCTGGCCGTAGGCGATCATTTCGGTGGGCATGCGGTGCGCCGAGACAACATCGGTCTCGAAGCGGATGCCGAATTCGCTCAACGCGGCGGCAGCCAGTTCCATGACGGGCCAGTCGGAATCGGATCCCATGACAATGCCCACCAGGGGCTGCTGGGGTGTGGAAAGTTCGCTCATGGTGTTTCCCTATGCTCCGTCACGGATGATGTTTGCCACGGTGGTGGCGCGGGCGCGGACTGCTGCGACGTCGTCGTCCGCGGCACCGATCACGTTGACGTGACCAATCTTGCGGCCCGGACGCACGGACTTGCCGTAGCTATGGACCTTGACAGTGGGCTCGGCCGCCAGGGCCACGCCGTAGGCACTGTACAGATCCTGGTTGGCGCCGCCTAGGAAGTTTTTCATGACAACAATGTTGCCCAGCGCATCCGTGGCGCCCAACGGCAGGTCCAGCACGGCACGCAGGTGCTGTTCGAACTGGCCGGTCACGGCGCCGTCCATGGTCCAGTGCCCCGTGTTGTGCGGGCGCATGGCCAGCTCGTTGATGAGGTAGCCGGGCGCGCGGCCCGGGGTCTCAAAGAGTTCGGCAGCCATGACGCCGGTGACGCCCAGCTCGGCGGCAATCAGCAGCGCGGCATCCTGGGCCTGGGTGGCAACCTCGGCCGGAATCAAGGGGGCGGGGGCAATGACCTCGTCGCACACGCCGTCCACCTGGATGGACTCGGCCACGGGCCAGGCGCGCGCCTCGCCGGAGGGTGTGCGGGCCACCAATGCGGACAGTTCACGGGAGAAGTCAACCATTTCTTCAACCAGCAAGGGGCTCATGGCCTCAAACCAGCTGGCGGCGGCAGCGGCGTCGCCGGGGGAGCGCAGCACCTTCACGCCCTTGCCGTCATAGCCCCCGCGCGGCATCTTCAACACCACGGGCCAGCCGTGGGTGGCGCCAAACGCCTCAATGTCAGCAATGCTGGAAACAGCAGCCCACGCCGGATTGGGCAGGCCCAAACGCTCGATGGCCGCACGCATTACCAGCTTGTCCTGGGCGTTGATCAAGGCGTCCGGGCGCGGCTGCACGTTCACGCCCTCCGCAATGAGGGTCTGCAGGTGCTCGCTGGGGACGTGTTCGTGGTCAAAGGTGAGCACGTCAACGCCGCGCGCAAACGCCCGCAACGTGTCCAGGTCCGTGTAGTCGCCCACGGGGGCCGTGGCCACAACGGGCACGGCACACACCTCCGGGGATTCAGCCAGGACACGCAATTCAAAACCAAGGGCCACGGCGGGAGGGGCCATCATGCGGGCCAGCTGGCCGCCGCCCACAACACCGATTACAGGAAAAGTCACAGTCCCCAGCGTACCGAATCTCTGCCCGGTTCCTTGCTTTTAGGCCAACTTGCACCGACTTTGCGCAGCTTTCACTGGGCAACGTCACACTATTTCCGGGCCAAATTGCGGCCCCGGACAGCCCTTAGCGCAGAACACGCAGGCCAATTGGCTTAGAATTCATCTGAGGCTGTTAGCGTGATCCACCCGTTTTTGGCCCCTTAGCCCGACGGAGGACCATGTACAAAACACTGACTGAGCGCATCAAAGGCCTGATGGGCCTATTCTGGCGTGAAGTGGCAAAATTCGGTGTGGTGGGCGGCGTTGCGTTCGTCATCGACACCGGCATCTACCTCTGGTTGCTCGCCGGCAGCATGGGCGGGCACCCCACCAAGGCCAAGATCATCTCGGCCGCCGTGGCAACCGTCTTCTCCTGGCTGGCCAACCGCTACTGGACCTTCCGCCACCGCCGCCAGGCCAACATGGTGCGCGAAGTCATCTTGTTCATCATCATGAACGGCATCGGGATGGGCATTGCCGCGGCCTGCGTGTACATCTCCCACTGGGTGCTGGGCTTCGAGTCGACCACGGCTGACTTCATCGCCGGCTCGGTGGTGGGCCTGGTCCTGGGCACCATCTTCCGCTTCTTCGCCTACCGGTTCTGGGTTTTCACCGAGGAACTCGATGCGGAGCCCGGGTTCGATCACGACCACGAACTCATCGAGTTGGACCACAAGCGCTAATCACCGCCGGCTGGGGCGCCTAACCCAGGGTGATGTTCTCCGTGCTGCGCAGATGATCACTGGCCGACACGCCGTCGTCCAACAAAACCACCGAACCTCCCGCGGCCCAGATTTTCAGGGCTGCCGGCACGACGGCGCCCCATCCGTCACGCACCTGCAGCAGCACCCGCTGTGGTTCAGCAGGCAATGGCTGCGCTGTGCCCGCGATCTTGATCTCACCCTGGGCCAGGAGCTGGGCGTAGCTGGTGGCAGCCGAATCGTGCGCCCAGGCCAGGGCATCGGGGCTTGGCTCGGCGTCGGCAAAAAACACATCGGCGTGAGCGCGCACCTCGCCGCAATAGTCGAGGGTGCGCGGCGGCAGCTCTCCCAGCCAGCGCATCTGCAGGGCCGGCAGGGCCACGGCCACCAGTAGCGGTGCCGGCACACTCCCCGCCAGGCGTTCCTGGGCGGCAGCGGGACTGGCCGTCGCCACAATGTCGGCGCTCTCACGGAGGGGGGACGTCACGGCCGTGGCGCCCACGGCCCAGGTGGCCAGCAACCAGACAAGTGAGCGCCAGTGCAGTGGCAGGTCCACGGCAATCACTGTGCCGGGTTCGGCGTCGAGCTCGTCAACCAGGTAGTTGGCAGTCTTGGCCACCCAGTTCTCCAAAACCCGCCCGGAGAACTCCACCCGCTCGGAATCGGGCCCGTACCAGGACAGTCGGGGCGATGTTGCGTGGTGGCTGCGGAAGGCGTTCAGGAGATCTGTGGGGGTGTTCGGCACGGTGTTCATACTGCCCCATCTTGCCACTTTCGGCCCGGGCGAAAATTCCACCGATTGGAGTAAGCATCAATTGTGACGTGAGCTGCGTTACATAGTACTTCGGGCATATTTGCCCACAGTGGCAGAAAAATGCCAAGACTGCGCGGAAACGGCGTATTTAGGCGATTCAAGGGCGTAAATGCAAGGGTGCATCGGTATGAAATTGCCGGGCGTGGCGTGCGGGATATTCGTGGCATGTAGTGGTTATCATCTAGTTCCGCTTGACGTGGGGGACTTACATGGATGTAATTAGACCCACGAACAGCTGACAAAGGCACTGAAAACCGCAGCAGCGGCAACCGGGGGGACCGGGTATCAGTGACCGGCGAATTTCAGCAACATTCAGGAGGACGATTATGGGGCAAGCGCAGCTGAGTGTGGCAAATTTCAATGACGACTCCGTGGCGGCGCAGGCTGCGGACACCTATCACTCACGTGGCGTGCCCACTGATTGGTATGTGGACCCGGCAGATCCGGATGCAGCAGCGTTTCACGAGCGCGAAAACCGGCAGGCTCTTGAGGATGCGGCCACAGCGTTCCTGACCGAGCATGAACTGGACGAGTCCGCCGTCGCCCACCCGGCCCCTGTTACGGGCCTTGACAGTGTGGCTGTATGGATTGGCCTGCGGCCATCCAAGGACGACTTCAGTGACGAAGGTGAACTAGGCTGGCAAACGGACGCCCTGTGCGCACAGACGGACCCGGAAGCGTTCTTCCCCGAAAAGGGAGGCTCCACCCGGGATGCCAAGAAAGTGTGCGGCGCCTGCAATGTTAAAGCAAAGTGTTTGGAATACGCTCTTGCCAACGATGAGCGGTTTGGAATCTGGGGCGGCCTGTCCGAGCGTGAACGCCGGCGGCTGCGGAAGCGAGCAGTCTAATTCTTGAAGCAGTAAAAGTCACCGCCGTTCTGGTTGCCCACAACGGCGGTGCCTATATCCCCACGGTTTTGGCCGCTCTTGCAGCACAGACGCGTCAGGCCGAGACCGTATTGGCCGCAGACGCCGGCTCCAGCGACAACTCGGGGGAGTTGCTGCGTCAGGCGCTCGGTGAACGCAACGTCATCTCCCTGGACGCCCGTCGTGGCTACGGAGCTGCCGTCAATGCCATCCTGGAGCATCAACGCCGTGACCAGCAGAGCCGGGTTGCTGCGGGCAGCACAACGGCCGCCCGCCGCAGCACTGCTGAGGCCACAGACTCCACAGGTGGCAAGGTGGCCGTCCTGGAAGGCGAATCCCGGGCAGACCATGAATGGATCTGGTTGCTGCAGGATGACGCGGCGCCGGCGCCGGATGCCCTGCAGCAGCTCTTGGAGGCCACCGAACGGGCCACGAGTGCCACGGTTGTGGGCTGCAAGCAACTTGATTGGGATAACCACAGGCGCCTGGTGGATGTGGGCCTGCACGCCACGCGCTGGTTTGACCGGTTCTCCATGATGGACCTGGACGAACAGGACCAGGGCCAGTACGACCACCTCACGGATGTTTTTGCCGTCAACACGGCAGGCATGCTGGTTCGCCGGGACGTTTTTGAAAAACTCGGCGGCTTTGACCCCGCCCTGCCCGGCCCCGGCGACGACCTGGACTTCTGTGCCCGGGTGCGCCTGGCCGGGGACCGGGTCCTTGTGGTCCCGGCGGCCCGCATGTTTCACGTGGTGCACAGGCCCAACGGCATGGGCTCGGCCGTTGCCGCCCGCAAGGCGGCTGTCTTCCTGCGGCTCAAGCATGCGCCGCTCTGGGCTGTGCCGGTACATGCCGTGGGCACCTTCCTGGCGGCCATCTATTGGTTGATGGCAGGTTTTGTGCTCAAAGCGCCAGGGCACGCTGTGCGCCTGTTCGTGGCCAGTTGCGCCGGCCTGCTGCGGCCCATGACGCTCAAGCGAAGCCGGGCGGCGCTGGCGGCCCAGCGGCGCAAGCCACGCTCAGTCCACAAGGCCTTGATGGTCGAGGACAGGGTTGCGCGGGCCCATTTGAAGTTGCTCCGTGAGGCTGTGGCCCCGGAAGAATTCGCCGCCCCTGTTGAGATGAGCGGCCCCTCTCGCTTAGAACCCACAGGTGAAACCCACCAATCCGGGGTAACACCGCTGGCGCACGTCAAAACTGCGCCTATTGTCAGCGCCCTGGCACTCGTGGCACTGCTCACGGTGCTTTCGCTGCTTGCCCTCTCACGTTTCCTTGGCGTTCCAGCGTTGAGCGGTGGCGCCCTGCTGCCCGTTTCGGAGCAGTTGGGCCTGGTCTGGCGGCACGCCACGGATTGGTGGGTGTCCCTCGGTTCTGGGATGCCAGGACGTGGCAACCCCTTCAACTTTGTGCTGGCCATGCTCGGTGCGCTCGGCGGCAACGCTTCCGTCTCCGCACTGTGGCTGGTGCTGCTGGCCATTCCGCTCTCGGGCTTCACGGCCTGGCTGGCGGCTGGCGCCCTGACACTGCACCGCTGGCCCCGCATTGTTGCCGGGCTGGCGTGGGCTGGCGCCCCCGCCCTGCTCGTGGCCATGGGCCAGGGCCGGCTGGGCGCGCTGGTGGCCCACGTGCTGATTCCGTTGGTCATGCTGGGCCTGATCCGTGCCGTGGGCGCTGCCGTGAGCCCCGTGCCACGGGTTGACGCCGCCCAGTTTGAGGAGCTGGCAGCCAGCAAGCCGTTGACCAAAATGGGTCGGCCCGGCGTTGACGGCAACTCGTCCTGGACCGCCGCAGCCGCGGCCGGACTGGTGCTGGCGGTTGTGACGGCAGCCTCGCCCACCTTGTTCCCCGTGGCAGCCGTGGGCATCCTGCTGACAGCGGTGCTGATGGGGCGCCGGGGCAAGACCATTTGGTGGGCCCTACTTCCCTCGGCCGCCGTGTACCTGCCGTTCGTCTGGTCGGCTTGGGGAAACCCGCGGGCACTTCTGGCCGATCCCGGCCTGCCCGTTCCCTCCAC
This sequence comes from Arthrobacter sp. HLT1-20, assembly GCF_054510895.1. Lineage (NCBI taxonomy): Bacteria > Bacillati > Actinomycetota > Actinomycetes > Micrococcales > Micrococcaceae > Arthrobacter > Arthrobacter sp. HLT1-20. The sequence continues at coordinate 15,693 of NZ_JBTNDR010000047.1, forward strand.
GCCAGGACCCTTGTGGCAGCAGCTTTTGGGCTTCCCGGAACAGCTTGCGGCAACCGAGGGTGCGCTGGGGATTGCCGGTTTGAGCGCTCCCTGGTTGCTGTGGATAGCTGCTGCCGTTATTGGTGTCCCCGTGGTGGCCGCGGCCGTGGCGGCCCTGCTGCTGCCGTTGCGCCGCTCCGCCATGGTGCGCGCGTTGTGGCTGACTGCTCTGCTTGCCTTGGCCGCCTCCTATGGGGCCCAGCTGATTGCCGTGGCGTTCGACGGCGTCACCCTGGTGACGCCGTTCACCGGCGCTGCCGTCTCGCTCGCCTTCTTTGCGCTGCTCGGAGCGGCAGTTCTGGGCTTTGACGCTGTTTATGGCCGGGCCTTTGATGCGGCGCACCGTGGGAACGCCCGCAACAAGGGTGCCCGGCTCACAGCAGTAATTCTTTCCGTGGCCCTCGTGGCGGCCCCCGTGGCCAGCCTGGCCTTGTGGACTGCCCAGCAGTTCTCACAACAACCCGGTGGGCCTGCCTTGACCGGACCGTTCCTGCTCCAAGGCGCCACCACGGGAACCATTCCCGCCACGGCCGCCGACCGCGGCACAGGTCCTGAGGCCAGCCGCACCATTGTCCTGGCCGTGCAGCCCGGCGGCGGTGTGCAGGCAACCCTGATGCAGGGCGCCGGCACCACCCTTGACTCCATGTCCAGCATTGCTGTTGCGGCACGTGTCAATGGCGCGCCGGGCCGGGAATCCCTGAGGGACGTGGATCCGGCAACCGCTGCCTTTGAAGACAGCGTTGCAGCAATCTTGTCCAAGACCGGCATTGACCCGGGCCCGGGGCTGGTGGAACTGGGTGTGGGCTTTGTGGTGCTACGCCAGGGGGACACGGCGGCCGAGCTCGTTGCCGGTGAGCTCGACGCAGTCCCCGGGCTGGACACTGTGGGCCCCACCGATTCCGGCTGGTTGTGGCGGGTCAAGCCCAGCTACGCCACACCGGGGCTCAGCGACGTGGTCAACAGGGTCAGGCTTGTTGATGACAAGGGTCAGGCCCTGGCCCCCGTACATTCCGACGGTCAAAACGTGAACGCCCCCATTGCCGCTGGCACTGGTGAACGACGTGTGGTGATGGCTGAGCGTTTTGATCCGGGCTGGCAGGCATGGCTGGACGGCAAGGCGCTGACCAGCGTCAGCTCCGACTGGGCGCAGGCCTTTGAGGTGCCTGCTACTGCTGGCACCCTGGAAATCCGTTATGTACACCCCCTGGATTCGCTCATCAGTCTGGTTCAGCTGATCCTGTTGGGACTGACTGTTCTCCTGGCTCTTCCCGTCAAGGCACGCCGTGGCCGCACAGGGGCGTACAGGGATGAAGCATCATTGCAAAAGGTTGGTAGAAGTGCCTGAAAACAAAGAAGTGCCTGAGAACAAGGACAGCAACCCCACGGAGCAGGCTGAGATGGGCAAGGCGGGGGCGTCCAAGGCAGGGGCCTCCAAGGACCCGGCGTCCAAGCCGACACGGCGGGCAAAGTCCGGCAAGCAGCGCCGCTGGACCCTTGTGCTGGCCGGAACCGCCACCGCCGCATTGGCTGCGGGCGTCATCGGCGCAGGCACACTGTTGCCCGGCGTCAATGCAACGGCCCAGACCACACCCAGCCCGCATGCCCTGCCGGTGGGGGAGACTCTGGCGAATTGCCAGGGCCCAACCCAGCTGCTGGCAGGCTCGGCAGCGGGGGCTGATCCGCAGTTTTCGGCGAGTTCCTCCTCCACCAAGTCGCAGTTGAACGCGGTGGCCCTGAGTAACTCCAACGGCGACTTGCCGGGGGCCGTTGTGCAGGCTCTGGACACCAAATTCTCCTCCCTGTTCACACTCGCCAAGGCATCCGATTCGCCCAGCGCGGCCGCCACAGCCCTGTCCGGCTCACCCAAGGCCCGTGCAGCCGTGGTGCTTGGCCAGACGGCGGGCGGCGCGTCAGTGCTCCGTGCCCAGCCCTTCAGCGATGAGTCCTCCACGGGCGCGGCCTCCATGGTGGTGGATGCGGGCGACGGCGACCTGGCCGGCCTGGCTGCCGCAACGTGCCAGAGCCCGTCCAATGACTTGTGGCTCTCCGGCGCCAGCACCAGCGTTGGCCGCACTGCGGTGCTTATGGTTGCCAACTCCTCCAAGAGTGCCGCCACGCTCACGCTGGAAATGTTTGGCACCACGGGACCCATCAACGCCCCGGGCGGCAAGGGACTGGTGGTCGGGCCGGGTGCTGTGCGCTCGGTGGTGCTGTCCGGCCTGGCCCCTGATCAGGAACTTCTCAGCGTGCACGTCAAGAGCGCCGGCGGCGCCGTCAGTGCTGTCATCCAGCAATCGGTGTTGCGCGGCTTGACCCCAGGCGGGGTTGACTATCTGGCACCCGTCCAGGCGCCGGCGTCGTTGGCCACCATTGCAGGGGTGCGCGTTCAGGCACCGGAGGATGCCGCCAAGATTTCCGCCCAAAACTCCTACGCCGACGCCGTCTCCGCACTGGCCGTGACAGTTCCCGGGGTGGGCGACGCCGTGGTGGAAGTCAAGGCATTTGGCGAATCAGGCCAGGTTGCCCTGCCCAACGGCGGAGTCTTCACTGCCCCGGCCGGCAAGGTCAGCTCGCTGCCGCTGGCAGGACTGCCGAAGGGAAGCTACTCGCTGAGCATCAGCGCCGACGCCTCGGTGACGGCGGCCGTGCGGCTGGTGAACTCCACCAAGCCCGGCGAGGCCGTTGACATTGCTGTGGCACCCTCCACCGGCCGGCTGGGCAACAACCACATCCTCACCCTGCCCCAGGGCGTGCGCTCCAGCCTCGTGTTCACAGCACCGCAGGGCGCGGCAACAGTTCAACTGGTGCCAGTTTCGGCCAAGGGTGTTCTGGGTGCGGCCAAGACAGTGGAGCTCAAGGGCGGCGGCACGGCAGTTGTTGACCCAAGCGCGTTATTGGGCGACGGCACAGCGGCAGTTGTTGTGTCAGTGTCCGGTTCACCCACCTTCGGCAGCCAATTGCTGGGCAAGGACGGAACAGCCGGCATTGCCGTGCTGCCTATCCCGGGGACAAACACCGCCAGTCACTCCATCAACATCATCACCGGGTACTGACGCCCGTCAGTGGCCGCGGAACTTGCGGAACAGCGGGTCAACCGTGTCGGGGTCAATGCTGAGCAGCCCCGCAACCTGTTCCACCATGACCTCGTGCACCAACTCACGGACCTGGCCCGGAAGGTCGCACAGGACTTCCACCGGATGCCGGTAAATGGCGATGGACGCCGGCACCGCGGGGGAGTCGCCTACGGCCGCCTTGGCCCGGGTGAACTTGCCCAGGGGTGCCTGGGCGCCTGAAGCGATGATGGCCTCGAGCTGATCGGGGACTTCCTCAATCAAATATTCCACCGAGGCCAGGGAATCGGGCCACAAGCCCCGCAGCCGCTCCACGGAATCAACCACCAGGTCTTCAAATTTCTCGCTGCGTGTCCGTGCCCCGGGCAGGCTTTCCGGGAGCACGGATCCGCGCAGCCCGCGGCCGTGCCTGTCGCGGCGACGGCGCACAAAGGACCGGCCCGGTGCTGCGCCCGGTGCTGCGCCCGGTGCTGCGCCCGGTGCTGCGCCCGGTGCTGCGCCGGGCGCCGTGCTCGCGTCCTGGTCCGCTGAAACCGGGGGTTCCAGCGAGATGGTGAGCGATTTTTCGCTGGCTGAGGCATTGAACTGCATCTATTTACTCTAGGCTCGTGGGCCGCCAACGGGAAATATCCCGGCGCTAGGGGTAGTCTAGGGAATCGTGGGAACACTTCGTCAATGCACAAGATCAGCCTGCCGTGAAGCGGCAGTGGCCACTTTGACGTACGTATATGCCGATTCCACAGCTGTTTTGGGGCCCCTGGCCACCTTCGCGGAGCCGCATTGCTACGATCTTTGCGCCAAGCATTCAGCCCGGTTGAGCGCCCCCTTGGGGTGGGAAGTCATCCACCTGGCCCGTTCAGACAAGCCACCGGCGCCGGGGCCCGACGATCTGCTGGCCTTGGCGGATGCCGTGCGTGAGGCCGCCAATGCGCAGCCGGGCGGGGATCAAGGCGCACCCGCTATACGTGAATACCGCGGGACCCTGGAACCGCCGCAGCATTCTCCTGGTGCAGGCAGCAATTCCGGCCGTCGCGGCCACCTGCGCATCCTGCGCGACTAGGACAGCGCCACTAGACTGGTAATCCAGTTGCACAATACTTAGCGAAACGGAACACAGTGGCTAAAATTAGCGAAAAATTGATGGCAGTGCTGCGCTGCCCCGTCACCGGATCGGCCCTGATCCAGGACGGTGAGGAACTTCTGAGCACGGCCAACGGCCCCGCGGGCGTCCCTTTGCGTTACACCATTGACGAAGGCATCGCCCTGCTCCTGCGCCCGGAGCAGATCACCTCCTAGCAGATCACCTCCCAGCAGTCAGCTCCGCCAAGGAAACGAAGGGCAGTCCTCATGAGTGCACGGTGGGAGAACATCGGCAGCCTGGTCCGGCGTCGTCGGGCTGAAAATCCCGGTCCCATGACTCTTGACGGGACCAATTCCTACGTGCTGGGCGCTCCGGGCGCTGGCGGCGTTGTGGTGGTTGATCCCGGACCGCTGCTGGAGCCCCACTTGCAGGAGTTGGCTGCCGCGGGAGCCGTGGAACTGATCCTCATCACCCACCACCACGGCGACCACACAGATGGCAGCCTGGCCCTGCACCAGCTCACCGGCGCCCCCGTCCGTGCGGCCCAGCCACGTTATTGCCATGGTGCCAATCCCGTGCACGACGGCGAACTCATCCAGGCAGGTGGCCTCACCATCACTGTGCTCGCCACGCCGGGCCACACCGGCGATTCGCTCTGCTTTGCCGTGGCCGGCCCGGGAGCGGCCGGTGCGCCGGCTGTGGTGTTCACCGGAGACACCATCCTGGGCCAGGGCAGCACTGTGATTTGCTACCCCGACGGCAAACTGGGGGACTACCTGGATTCGCTGGAGAAGCTGCGCGGCTGGGGCCTTGACCACGGCACGGCCGGGAATCCGGTTGCCGCGCTTCCGGGTCACGGGCCGGTGCTGGCCAACTTAGCCGAGGCCGCCGGGGCCTACGCCCGTCACAGGGGCGAGCGACTCGCGCAGGTGCTGGCCGCCGTCGAACATTTAGCGGGACAAGGCACCCAAGCGAGCACAGAAGCCGTGACAGCCATTGTGTACGGGGACGTGCCCGCCAATCTTCAGGGCGCGGCGCAGTTGTCCGTGGAGGCGCAGCTGCATTACCTGCGCAGCAGCGGTTCGGCGGGCACGGGGCACCAGGGGCTATAGGTGCTAGATCGGTTCTCGACGGGAACCATCAAACGCTCTACCCCAGCAGCGATCGCCTTGCTCGCCCTCGCCACCGCAGTCCTCACCATCGCTCTCTGGCCCTGAGCACGCTGCGGTAGACGATCTCGGCGCGGGATCCTATACCGGGCACCACTGAGGGAAACGGGACAGTCTGAGGAGGGTTCCCGGATTGATCGAATTTCGATGGAGATCAAATCTTCAAGCAGTGTCCACCGTTGGGTTCGCGCACTTTCTTCAGCGAAAGACAATCGTCCCGTCATGGTTTCAACAGTCCCGCTAAGGGTTCCCCAGACGGGGCTGTCACTGCGACGCAGATGATCCAGAGAAAAGACATCAACAACCCAGACATCTGGGCATCATGTCCATTCCAGCACTGATTTGCGGGGCCACTATGGTATTGGCCAGCCCGTCCCGATGCTTCGTGCCTGAGCAGTATCGGCGGGAGTCGCCGCACACCCGAACGTGCATTTGCAGTCACTCAAAGCGATTCGCTATGGGCAGTAGAAGGCGGGTCCCGCGATGCGGCAGGCCCCACCACGCCCCGGGAGGAGCCAGAACGAGGAATCAAGTCCTTTTCATCAATCCCGACCGGCAGTTGGACTAAAACGGTCAAATCCAGCAAGAATTCCCGCCAAGACCAGCCCACCCTTCAAAACGCTACTGACCCACACACCAAGGAATCCTAGTCGTCGCACGAAGCAGGGTCGACTATCAAGGCCGAAGTCGGATTTCCGTCACCGGTGGCACGCCCCGGCTGGGCATTCTGGACCCACACTGTCCAAGCTGGGCAGGCATTTGTCAGAGTTTCGCGGATGATGCTTCCGTTCAAATACCACAGCACAAGCAATGATGCGCGTGTGATGGAAATGGATGGTGCTATATTTACGGAGTTGTTGCCTCCGCGGTTGGTCTCCCGCCCGTGCAATCACTCATCGGGCCCCTGCTCCCGGTTGGTGGAGGACGACGTCCTTATCCAGCTATCCCCATGGGGACTCAGGAGCTTGAGTTATGACCAAAAGAAGATTTTAAAAAAAATGGACCGCCATCACGACGGCGGGCCTGCTCGTCGTTGGCGGCGGAGCGTTTGCCTATTGGAGCAACACCGGTTCGGGTGAGGGCACGGCCGGGACCGGCACTAACCTGGCGGTGGAAGTGAATCAGACCAGCGTTGTCGCAGGGCTGGCCCCGGGTTTGCCTGCCCAGCCGTTGAGTGGGAACTTTGACAACCCCAACGCCGGTCCGGTCTTCGTCACGGCGGTCACCGCGGTTGCCACCGTCACCGGCGCGCCCGGATGCACCGCCACTGACTACACCATCGCCGGGACTGCTACTGTCAACGCCGAAGTCCCGGCTGGCACCGGCGTTGGCTCGTGGTCCGGATTGTCGATCCAGTTCAACAACAAGGCCACCAACCAAGACGCCTGCAAGAACGCCGTAGTGACCATTACCTACGCCAGCAGCTAACTCTTCGCGGTGACGCGGCGCGCGATTCGCCGGGTCACCGCGAAGGCTTTTCCGACTCAGGCACTTTTTTAGGAAAACGGACGTCCGTGTCATCCCCCGCCTTGCCCTCAGCAACCTCGACCACCCGGAAACCCCGGCTGGTTCCGGTGACGCGGCGTCTGTGCCTGCTGATCCTCGTTATCGGCGCGGCGCTCTCGCTCAGTACAGCGGCCTGGGCATTCTGGACGACCACCGGCGACGGCGGGGCTACCGCCGCGACCGGAACCCTGAACGCACCCTCCGGGGTGACCGCCTCCGCCCCGCAGAACAGCTCCACCGTAACGGTCGGCTGGGCGGGTGCGCAGCTGGCCACCGGCCAGGCCGCCACCGGATACTACGTACTCCGGCTACGCGACAGCGACGGCGCATCCTTCCCCGCGTGCGACACGACCCTCACCTCACCGACCACGGCGCTGAATTGCAGCGACCTGGACGTCACCGACGGCGCCTACCACTACAGAGTCACAGCACTTTTCGGCAGCTGGACCTCTCTCAGCCCGCCCGGCAACAGCGTGACGGTCGTGAACGACTCCTCGCGGCCGAGCATCAACGTAACATCGATTACCCCCACCCCAAACGGCAACGGCTACAATAACACCAGCCCCGTCACGGTCAACCTGGCGGCCTCCGGGGGCTTCGCCATCGATTCGATTACCTACACAGTCGACTCCGCACTACCGGTCACCGTCCCGGGTGCCACGGCCGCGGTGTCAGTGTCCGGGGATGGTATCCACCTCGTCACGTACTACGCCAAGGACGTCCTCGGTCGCGCCAGTGAGACCGGATCGGTGTTCGCACGGATCGACAGGGCCGCACCGGCCGCGCCCGCAGCGCCTGTCCTGAGCGCAGCGAGCGATACAGGAGCTTCCTCGACCGACCGGATCACCAAGATCACCGCCCCCACCGTCACCGGTACGGCCGAGGGCGGCTCCACAGTCACCCTCTATGACGGGACCACTGCAGTAGGTGCCGCCACCGCGGACGGCGGCGCATACACCATCATTTCCGGCCCCCTCGCCAACGGCACCAGAACGCTCACGACCAGGGCCACCGATTTGGCCGGTAACGTCTCCCCGGCCTCGGCCGCCACCACCGTCACCATCGACACCTCCGCGCCTTCCCCCGCGACCGCCCCGGTACTGACCGCGGCCAGCGACAGCGGTTCCTCGGCCACCGACCGAATCACTAATGTCACCACACCGACGTTCACTGGCACCGCCGAAGCAGAGTCCACCCTCACCGTGTACAACGGGTCCACCGCCACCGGCACCGCGACCGCAACCGCTGGCGGGGCCTACACCGCCACCTCCAGCACCCTGACCGGCGGGACCAAGACCATGACCGTCAGGGCCACCGACATAGCCGGCAACACGAGCGCGACATCCCCGTCCACGAGCATCACCATCGACATCACCGCTCCCGGCAAGCCCGGCCGGCCCACGCTGACCGCGGCGAGTGACACCGGCAGATCAGCCACCGATTCAATCACTAAAATCATCACCCCCACCATTACCGGCACGGCAACGGCCGGCACCACCGTCACCCTCTACGACGGGGCCGCCGCGATCGGAACCGCCCCCGTAGCAGGCGGCTACACGATCACAACCACGCTGGCCAACGGATCCCACGCGATCACCGCCAAAGCCACCGACATCGCAGGGAATGTCTCCATCGCCTCCACTGCCAGGACCGTCACCATCGACACCACCGCGCCCCCCGCGCCGCCGGCCCCCAAACTCAGCGCCGCCAGCGACACGGGCAAGTCCAGCAGCGACCGCATCACCAAGACCACAACGCCCATCATGACCGGCACGAACGAGTCCAGGGCCATCGTGACCCTTTACGACGGGGCGACCCAGATCGGGAGCAGAACGACCACCGGAACGACGTTCTCGATAGCCTCGCTGGCACTCGCCGCCGGCGTCCATACCTTGACCGCCACCGCCACGGACACTGCCGGCAATACCGGGACGTCCTCGCCGTCCACCACCATCACCATCGATACCACCGCCCCCGGCGCACCCGCGGCACCAGTCCTGACCGCAGCCAGCGACACCGGCATCTCCACCAGCGACCGGCTCACCAAGACCACCACACCCGCACTGACCGGCACTGCAGAAGACGGATCCACCATCGCCTTGTTCGACGGGGCCACGGCGACCGGAGCCGCTGTCACCGCCACGGCCAGCACCTACACCGCCACGACCGGCACCCTCACCACGGGCGACCACACCCTCACCACGGGCGACCACACCCTCACCGCCGCTGCCACCGATCCTGCCGGCAACACCGGCCCCTCCTCGCCGGGTACCGGAATCACGATCGACACCACGGCACCGGCAGTGACTATCAACCAGGGCGCCGAGCAAGCGGATCCGACCACCGCGGCCACCATCAATTTCACGGTTGTTTCCAATGAGAACCTCCACGGGCTGAGCGGCTCCGGGATCACCTTCACCGGCACCGCCGGGGCCACCACAGCGGCGGTAACCGGCACCGGCACCGGATTCAACATCGCCGTCAGCGGCATGACCAAAACCGGCACTGTCATCCCCAAAGTCAACGCCGGCGCCGCCCAAGACGCCGCCGGTAACCCCGTCACCGCCTCCACCACCACCGACAACACCGTGAGCTACACGGACAACATCGCACCGGCCGTGTCCATCAACACATTCACCCCGGAACCCTCCAGGACCGCCGCCCTCGCCGGCAACGCAGGATACAGCCCCGGGCACAGCACCACCGTCACGGTGGTGCTGTGTACAGTGAACGCCTTCCCGTGCGCCGGCGGCAACATCAAAGCCACCCTCACCCCCGCCATCAACCCATCCACCGGGGCCTGGTCCGCCGCAACAGGCGCTCTGGGCCCCACCCCCGTCCTCTACGCGCGAGCCACCCAGACCGACCTCACCACCAACACCGGACAAAGCCCTGTCGCGGGCCCCATCACAATCCCCTAGACGCCGCCGCTCGGAGGGTAAACGCTGCCAACCCGGCTCTTAGGAAGAATCGATCGCTGCCAGGGCACGTCAGATCATGACCATCCAAGCCTGCCTAAGCCTTTGCGCCTCGTGTCAGCGGATGCGAATACCGAAAAGCCCAACAGTGCCGTGGCCGTGAAGGCAGAGGCCTCTCGTGCCCGGGAAGCAGCCCGTCACGGAGAAGGCCCTGGATGGTTCGCCTACTCGCCACTGTTAAATACCGTCTTCACGCTACCTCAGGCAGAGGAGCAATAGGCTGGCCTCGAAACCGCTATGGCTAGACCCCGCTTCGGGTGTGAACAGCCCCCCGTAGGAGGAACCTCCTGCGAGACAAAAAGCCCATGCTGGCCAGTTACTGGGTAGCATCAGACTCAGCAGTGACCAGGAGGTGGCGAAATGTTTGAGCGCTTTACGGATCGAGCACGGCGTGTTCTTGCGCT